>CAZEUM010000014.1:0-13877 GCA_964514765.1 uncultured Sulfurovum sp. | reverse complement strand
GAGGTGTTGGGTCTCCTAGTTTTATCTCTAGGTTACATTTATCTGCTATTTCTTGGGTAGCTTCTATGGCTTCAGGTATGTCTGCAAAAAGTGCTGCCATTTGTTCTGGAGATTTTACATAAAATTCATGTACAGAGTGACGCAAACGATTTGGGTCATCATAAAGTTTATTCATCGCAATACACATAAATGCTTCATGTGCATCTGCATCTTTTTGTTCTGTATAGTGCGTGTCATTGGTTGCAACTATCTTAATGCCTGTCTCTTGTGAAAGCCTAATGATTTGTTTGTCTATACGATGCTGGTCACCTATGCCATGACGCATAAGTTCTAAGTAAAAATCATCGCCAAAAACTTCTTTATATCGCAGGGCAACCTTTTTAGCTTCATCATATCCTTTAGCACCAAACTTAAGGTTACGTTCACTTAAGTTCAAGTTCCAGTTTATCTCACCTTGTAAACAAGCACTTGAACAAACAAGACCTTCACAATTGTTTTTAAGTAACTCCCAGTTAATGCGTGGATAATAATAAAATCCTTTGATATACGCTTGAGAAGAAAGGTACATCAGGTTCTTATAACCCACATCATTTTTAGCATACAAACAAAGATGAAAACGCTGACGCACAGACTTGTCATCAAGCGCTTCTTGGTTATGCACATATGCTTCCATCCCAATGATAGGCTTAATGCCCTCTTTTTTCATGGTATTATAAAAGTCTATACAACCAAAAAGGTTCCCATGGTCAGTCATGGCCACAGAAGTCATACCTTGTGCTTTTATCTTCTTAGCAAGTGCTTTTATCTTGTTTGCACCGTCTAGTAGAGAGTACTCTGTGTGAAGATGTAGGTGCGTAAATTGTGGTACATTTCTTGGTTCTTCTGACATATTAGACCTTTTAAATATTGACTCTAATATAACAAAAATTTGGTAAATTTAGATTGAATTTAGACTAAGATTTTCTGATATGATTTACAATGAATTAGCAGCTGCATAAATACACCTCCCTCTAAGCCAATCTCTTAAAACAACAACGCTTATATTTATCTCCAGAGCCACAAATACATTTTTCATTTCGCAAAAACGCCACCTTGTCCTCATACACCTCACCATCCACATACTTCCACATGTCGTTGACCTTTAAAAAGCTAGACTTCTCATGGTGCATATGTTGTTTACCCTCAAAGACATAGTACGCTTTAAACTCCACCATATCATCCCTACTTTGTACCACATCAAGATACTGCCAAGTACTATTATCTGCCCAATCTTGTATAAATTTGAGTTCTTCATCACTCCAAGTATGCTCATGTGTAGTAGCCTGCAAATAATTCACATCTCCAAGACAATATGCACAATACCGAGAACGCATGAGTTCTTCTTCCGTACTTGGTACTTGAAGCACTCTTAAAAATGGCTCACAGCATTTTGAGAATGTTTTTTTTGATTTACAGTGGCAGGGTTGGTTCATTTTTGTGTTCCTATCATTTTTATAATTTTTGCTATCTCTTCTCTAGTATTATTTTAGCTCGTTTATAATAAGAGTTTAGAAAATGCTGTTTGTCTTTTTTGGGGCACTATAGCTTATCTCTATGCCTGTTTTTAGGAACGTTTTGTCGTATTCGAAGTAGATTTTTTTCTCTTTTTAGGCTAGGGTGCCTACTTTTGGGGAGGGGTAGTGGTTTGTGTTAGTTGTCATTTATCTAATATTTGTCCTCATATCATACAAATACAGAAAAGAGCTCATTATCTTATCTTTAAAATGCAATATTCCAAAAGCTTCTAAAACAGTATCATCAAACTCTACCCTATCATGCTCTTTTAGCTCATCTAAAATAGGTTTTATCTCTCTATCTCGAACAGGTATAAACTTCTCTTTAATTAATCGAGCTTGTTCTTCTCTTAAGAGTTCAGGGTTTAATAATTTAAGATATTTTTTCATTTTTGTAGCACTTAAATCTAACGCTCCAAGTCCTCTTCCAAAACCTAAAGATTCTATAAGAAAAATACCTAAAACACTATTGAATAAAGCATGGATTAAATCTATATCTATATTGGCTTTAGCTGTAAATCTTGTTAATCGTTGGTCAACAAAAGATTTAGTTTCTAACTTAGCAATAAATACTCTTTGACCAAAATTTGTACTTGCTACTAAATCAGCCATAGTCGAAGCTTCCATCTCATACCAATATGAGCCTTTTCGTTCTAATATTTCAACTAATGGTTTATCTTTTGTATTTGAGACATATTCAAATTTCTTTATCCATGATAATGTTCCACTATCCCCTTCCTCCTTTAACTCCTTAATTGACTTTGAACAACAAAAAGCATTTGAATCAGCCTTAGCTATTAGCGTAACAATATCTTTTGGTGTTCTCAATACAGGTTTGATATAATCTGATTCAATTCCATGTCCATCTTCAGGATAAAACATTGGATTCCAACCTCTACGTTCACCTCTTTCTATATCAAATAGCTCATTTGCATTTATCAATTTATCACTTAATTCATCTATCCATGATATGTCTCCAAATAGAGCATTCCAATTTAAGGAAATATTCATTATATCATTAGTCTTATATTTTTGAATACTAAACTTTTCATCTTGTGTATCAGTTATTATATTTTCATAAAGTATCTCAATATCTTCATTTGTCATACTATTTAAATCTTCAAACAGAGTGATAAATTGAGTCATTTCCTCTTCTAGTGGAGGTTCAACCGTAGATTTTTTCTCCAATATTAAAATATTGGTAACCACATCAGCATTATCAAACCAACGACCTTTTCCTGATGTGACAATAGACTCTATTTTAAAAAAGAATGAAAGTATCTCTCTAAATTTTGTTCCCCATTCCGTACCAAGCCAAGAGTTTGAAATAATAATTCCAAGTTTTCCATTCTCTTCTAAAAGCTCCCAAAAATGAAAAGGAAGATAAGCATACATATCACTTTTAGCATTTAATTTAAATTTTTTACCTAGATATTTAGTAATCAATTTTTGAGTATCTTCTTTTATGTTTGGATTTAAAAATTTTAAGTCCTCTTGTTGGATAAATGGTAAATTTGAAGCAATATTTGAAATTTTTGGATAAGGAAGATTAATAGTTGAACCATTAAAAGGGTCTTTCAACTCTATATCTTCTCCAACTTTAAGCTCCATTGCATCTTTTTTAAAAATTTGAATAACCTCTCCTATATTTTGAGGTTCCGTTATTGACAAAGTTGCCATCTGAAGAGGAAAAGCTACTTTATCACTAGCAAAAATAGAAGATAAAGCATTTTGTGAAGTTATTCCAGCCTCTTTTTTTATATCATAGACAGCTCTTGCAATTGTTCCTGTACCACAACAAGGGTCATGCAGTGTTTGAGTTAAATCATTAAGTGTAAAATGAACCAAAAGTCTTGCCAATGGCATAGGTGTTGTAAATTGTCCTGCAACTTTTCGTTTAGAAGAGGAGACGACACTCTCTAAAATATTTTGTAGTAACTCCTGACCAATAGAAGCTAACTCTACACCTTTTAGTAGACTGTTTAACTCTACAATATTTAGCCATGCTTCGTTAGTTATATACTCTTCTCCTAATTGAGGTTGAAAAATATTCCAATAATCACAAGTGGAAGAGATAGTTTTGAAAATTTCACTAGCCTCGTTTGCTGTAGTATTTGAGTCTATATCATAAACAATTTTGGCATCATCTCTAAAAGCTGTTAAGATATTGGCAAATATAATTTTATGTATCCAATTAATCAACACTATTTCAGATAGAGTTTCCCACTGTTTTGAGTCTTTATAATAGCTATTTTTAAAAACTCTCCACCATACATTTGCTTCTGCTTTAAATTTTCTATCTCTTAAAGAAGCTGATTCTAACTCTAAGGCGATGCTATTTGTGCTGTTTAATATAAAGTTGACAATAGAGTTATCTTTAAACGAGTCAATTAAAGGTTTACTTTGAATTGTTCCTGATTCAAATAGAGTATTAAGCTTTTTGAGTATTTGATGTAAATATTCAATCCAAATTTCTCTATTTCTTTCAATATCTTTTCTACTATTTATAATCCCTTTTGATGTATCCCAACTTTTTGAAGGCTGATATTCTCCATCTTTTAATAGGTAAACTACAGCCTCTTTTGCATTCCATAATAGAAAACCATTAACTCCTAAAATGACTGCTTTCTCTTTAGCATTTTGAATGAACTCTTCATCAGATATTGAGGTATCAGGCATTTTAAGCTCCCAACCCATTAATATATCGCTACTTGCCCCAAATAACAAAACATCAGGAAAAAATCTTTTTTTACCTGTGCTAATAGTACTCTCTCCACCTGCTCGTTTTATAGTTTTATCTATTTTTTCAGAAAAAAGATTAATTTCTGAAATTATATCAATAGCCCAACTTCTCTCATTATAAGTAACCTTACTCACTACTTGCCTTTTTTAGTGTTTCATAAGAGTTCATTTTTTTATATGCCTCTTCTATTCTCTTTTCACAAACCTCTATATAATCAATCTCCTGATTTTTAAAAAGATGAACACCCTCATTTTTTTCAAAACCTATAAATTTTCGCTTTTCTAAAATAGAAGAGACTAAAAAACTACCACTTCCACAAGTATTATCTAAAACAATATCTCCTTCATTGGTATAGGTTCTAATTAAATATCTTCCTAACTCTATAGGTTTTTGTGTAGGATGATAAACCTTTCCTTCACTCTCTGCTGTTTTAAAATAGACAATATCGGTAGGATATCTATCTCCATTACTCTTTACTTCTGTAGAATTAAAGTCTCCATAGCTTCCTGTGAGTTGCTTTTTTCTAAAACCTTTATTATACGCCTCTCCTTTTCCCATTTGAGGATTATAAGTAGGTGGTTTTTTATAAAAGACACAAATATCTTCATGTTTTCGTAAAGGCTGTTTTTTTGCATTTAAAAAATTGGTTGATTTTGATTTTTCCCAAACTACTTTATATTTAAAAAACTTCTCATTACTTAAAATAAGTTTTGCAGTAAAAATACCTTGTGAAGTTAAGACAATTGCTCCATTATCTTTTATAATTCTATGATACTCTTTCCATAATCTATTTAGAGGAATGACACTATCCCATTTATTTTGAGTAGTTCCATAAGGTAAATCACATAAAATCATATCAATAGATTTATCTTTAATTTTTTTTATACCAATAAGGCAATCTTCTTCATAAACTCTATTTAATTCTATACCTATAGAAAATGTATTATTTGGAGATATTTTTTTATTCATATATTCTTTCATTCCCATTGTTGTAAAAAGATTAGGTGCTATCATTATCTTTTCCTTTCATAGTTAAAATTAATAGATTATAGTCTATAATTTTTTGAAAGGTAAAAAGTATGTCAAATTGTCATGCTTTCAAATATAATAACTTCTGTAAGATTTTAGCGTAATTGCATTTAGTATATGGATTCTTTTCCATTTTAGCAACAATTATTTAGATTTGATGAAAATATGTCAAATTGACATATTTTTACTTCAAGAACGACTCCAAAAATATCTGCCCACTTGATTTATCTTCCAATATGTAATGGTAGATACTTTCATAGTGGAGTAGATAACTTGCATACTTTTTTTAATCTCCCTGCTTTTGCTCTGGAGAGCTTTGATTTGTCTTTTTAAGCTTTGTTGCGACTGATTAAGTGTATCTAACTCTTCTTGACTAGCTACCGCTTGCAATCTACATTATGGGTATTCGCTTATGATGTGAATCCAAGTCTAACTATCCAGTCATTTGCTCACAATAATCCAAAAGCATCCCATCTTTAACAGCTTGCATACTATCAAATCCTACAAGACGTTCAACAATAGCAAGTCCAAAGCAGACTGCAGTACCAGGTCCTCTTGATGTCATGACATTGCCATCTGTGATTACTTTGGCATCTTCTCTGTAACCTGGATGGTTTATCTCATCTTTGGCTCCAGGGTAGCAGGTGTAGTCAGACCCTAGTACACCAGCTTTTTTAAGTACAAAAGGTGCCGCACACATCGCACCTACTATCTTTTTTGCTTTAAACTCTTTTAATAGTTCTAAAACACGAGCATTTTCTGCCAAAGCATAGGTTCCATCCCAACCACCTGGGAGTACCATCATATCAAAATCATCAGAAATGACATTTTTGATAGACATATCTGCTTGTATTGTTATGCCATTTGCACCCAATACAAGTTCTTTTTGTACTTCATCTTCCAAGTAAACAACACGTACTTCTATGCCACCACGACGCATTACGTCTATGAGTGCTACTGCTTCTAACTCTTCAAACCCTCTTGCTAATGGTAATAATACTGCTGCCATTGTGACTCCTTTTATTTTTAGTATACTCTTATTTTAAGAATATATACCTCTCTTCAATACTTACCACGACCTAATGGTCTGATGACAGGATAAACATTTACTCAATACTTTTAAGTATCCATTTGCCGCAGCGTACTGATCACCTTTTTCAAATGTTTCTAAAATTTCATCTGCTAATTTTGTAATATCTTTGGCTTGTTGTTTGGCATATACTAAGGTGTTTATACCCTTTTTATTTACACCTTCTTTTATGAAAGATTCTGTATGTGTAACTTTTTCTTTAAGCTCTTTTACACCATTTCTAACCACATGTACATTGTTAAATAGAAATCCTTTTTGGATTGTAGACAACGCGGTTTCCATCTCTCGCATATTTTTCATTCTATCTACTTCAATGTATTCTTGTGCAAAAAGCACCCCACTTGCTACTACTAAAACTAATAAAGATTTTTTCATTCTTATTCTCCTATAATCTTGATATATTTATTGTAACAAGTTAACTATTAATAATTATTAATTAAGATAAAGATAATTTTGATTTATATAAAAAAGGCAAAAACTATGCAAAAAGTATCACATCGCAGAAGATATCTATTTTTTTTCTTGAAGTGTAACTTTAGCATACATACCAGGAAGAAGATTTGCATCTCCCCTGTCAAAGTGTACACGCATTTTAATCTTATGTGTCATAGGATTTACATCAGGCACAATGGCATGTATGACTCCTGTAGTAGTGTAATTAAGGGAAGGTATCTCAACAGGTACTTTTTGTCCTTCGTAGACTTTAGAAATAAGACTTTCAGGAATGGAAACATCAATTTCAAGATCTTCTGTGTCTACTAACATAATGGTTAACATACCAGGCATAACCATATCACCTACTTTGATATTTCTTTGTACTATCACACCATCTGATGGAGCTTTCATTTTAATGAAATTATGTTGACTAGCCATTTTTTTAGCGGCTATATTTGCTTGTTTAACCATGAGTTGCATTGCAGTCAACATGGACTCCACATTAGCTGCTTGTACATCCAAATCTGCAAAATCATCTAAATTTATCTTTGTGCTATCTCCATGGCTCGTTCTCTCTCTTAGTGTTGTTCTTTTTAAATTGACCCCTCTCAATTTTTTACGCCAGTACTCCACTGCTACTTTTGACTGTTCTAACATGAGGTCAGCCTGCATTTTCATCATGTCAAACTCAGCAGATTCCATCTCATAGAGATCATCTTCACGTTTTACTTTATCTCCCACTTTGACAAATACATGTTTTATGTATCCCATAAATCGGGAACCAATCATTTTTTGACCATTAGAAATAACAGTACCTGTTAAGGTGATATCTCCCGCATGACTCCACATATGGAGTAATAATACTACAATAAGTATTTTTTTCATCTTCATCCTACCACTTTCTTAAGCCAACATGACATTTCATGCATTCAGAGGCTATCTTACCATAAACTTGTAAAGCTTGCGTTGCATCACCATCTGAAAAACGCTCTATGATATCATCACTATGTTGAATAATTTTTCTTTGTATACGTTTTGTCATAGCAGTGTTACCATCCATCCATCTTTCATAGACATCTGTATTTTCCACTTCTGCTTTAATGGGACCAATTTTTACTATGGTTTTTTTTAAATCTTCTGCCCCTGCTTTCACAATATCAAGGTTATTATAAAAGAAACCCGCTTGTATATCTTGCATCGCTTGAGCTAATTTTTGCATATCTAAAATTCTATCTGCATGCATATAATTTTCCGCACAGGCAAAAGTTACTATTGCAACACAGCCTACCAATAATTTTTTCATTACACTCCTTTTTAAATTAATTATCAAAAATATTGAATTATCTCTTTGAAATTCATCTTTAACATTGTATCAAATTATCATTAAATAGGTTTAATTATCTTTTTAACTTATACTATTTTTTGCCTAAACACTAAAGTTAGGCGTACCATCAGGCATATGAGTTTGTTCTTGCTTTTTTGCTTCAAGCTGGGCTTCATATGCCATGATTTGTTGGCGTACTTCATTTATTTGTACCACACTAACACCTTCATCACTTGACCATGCTACTTCAATTTCTCCACCATATTCTTCACCCATGGTCTCTATTTTCTGTGCATATTCATTTATGTCTAGACAAATAACTCTATCTTGACCTTCCTCTTTTAGGGTATCGGTAAGCTCTATGTACCATCTTCCCATAGGATTTGACATGATAACCGACTCTATAACTACCATCTACACACCTCCTTGAAAATCTTTCTTTTTCAAATCACCATTATAAATGATATCACGTACATCTACAGAATCCATATTAAGCATATCGGGTACAACATCTGCCTCCTCTAGTGCTTTAATAGCGTCCTCTAGTTCTTCTTGATAGGTTTGCATCATATCTGCAGCTATGACACCTTTTGTTTTTTGAATCTTCACAAGTTTTTCTATCTCTTCTCCTACATCTTTACCTTCTAAAGTAACTATCATCTTGCCTCTTTCTTTGTCACCGAAATGATAATCACATACACCAGAGGCTTCTAGTTCTTCTTTTAAAGCATCATAATTTTTTGGTAAAACTTGTACCACTATGCTTGATATATTCATTTTTATCTCCTAAATTAATTTAATTCCCACATCATCGCAGTATCATCACCACTAGACGAAAAAAGTGTATTTTCGTCTTTAAAAATTATCGTATTCAGTGTACTCTTTTGCCCTTTAAGTTCTACTATTTTTGACTTTGTATTACGATTATAAATCGTAATATAGTTTTGTTCATCCATGGCAAAAGCTACTTTTTGGGCAGAAGGACTCAGTGCTGTGGCATAGATGAGAAAATGCCCTTCTATATATGACCCTTTTCCTGTACTTGCATCATACAATGCCCCTCTTCTATCTTGTCCTGCAGCAGAAATGATGCCTTGCTTAAAGTCTACCTTATAAACATTATCCACATTGAGTCCTTTAAGTATTTTAAGAACTTTGCCTGTTTTGGTATCTATAATATTTAAGACACCACTTTCACAAGCAAAAACAGCTTTTGTTCTCTCTTCATTTAATACAAAATCCGAAAACTTAGAAGGGCTTAATTGTACCCTAAAAATCTCTTTTTTACTTACAATATCAAACAATACTGCTTCATTTGAAAGCAACCCAAGCAAAACATGCTCTTTGTCTACAAATCTTACTTTAATAGTCGCTATTTTATTTGTATAATCTAGTATTTGTTTTGTTTTATTATTTTCATGTATCCATAAATTTGCATAACCTCCTTTCCCACTATCACTCAAAAGTACATAACGCTCTGCTATCTTGTCTATGGAAAATATACGGGGGGGGATGACATCACCTATGAAATCTTTTACAGGGGAGAGTTCAATGTTGTATATAAAAGCTTTTTGTTCATAATCATATACTTGCAAAATACCAACATCTGTACCAAAAATAAGTTCCTTATTTCTTAGTACCATGTCTTTGATTGTTCCTTTTGCCTGTATTTTCAATACAGGGGATAAAATGCTTGTAGCTTCTAAGCATGGCATTAGTATCATCAAAAGTATGACAATCTTTTTCATGTCATTTCTTTCTCTAAAATATCTAAAACCATAAGCCCTATTTGCTCTTCATTAAGATTTGTCTGGATACCATACAAATCTATATCTGAGAGGAAAAATTCCTCTATATCTTTATGTATTTTAAGCTTTTTTACTAGCTTAAGCATAATATCTTCACCTACTGTCTCTTGAACTAGCTCCGTAATATACAACAAATAATTATAATCTTCTGGCTCTATAGCATCGTGTTCCTCTGAATCTACATCACCATAATTTTCATCTATCACCATTAAGTAACGCAACTCAGTTGTATCTTTTGGCAATTTTGCAAAAATTTTTTCATACTTCTCTTTTAAATGTTCTATATTCAAATTATTTCCTCTATCATTTTATATGGTGCTTCTATAACATAAGGCATAAAATCAATGGCTAAAGTGGGACAACGCCCCAAACAAAAACCACAACCTGTACATTTATCTGCATCAATCACTGGATTAAACATTCCATTAAATAGTATAGCATCATCTATGCAAGGCTCTTTACAAGAAAAGCATATAACTCCATTATGTGCCACACATCCTTCAGTGGAGATACGAAAAGTAGCATTTAACTGTTCTGATGTATGCACATTATCCAAACTTAAGACATCTAGTTCACAGACGTTAGCACACTCTTCGCAAAAAGTACAACCACTTTTTACAAAATTGAGCATGGGGGTACCATCATCCTGTATTAAAATAATCTCTTCATCACAAGAAGCCACACATGCTTTGCTCTCACATGTCACACACTCATTCTGAAAAAGAGATTCATTTAAGCCATAAGGAGGTCTCACCACTAAAGGTGAGGTTTCCTTGTGTTGCTCCAAAGGCTTTCTAAATATACTTAAAAAATCACGTCTATTTGTCACTAATTTATACCCTCATTCATCACATCTGCCAATGTTGAGTTAGTCTTAAATTTAGCATCCTTAAAGTCTGGTACAAATGTATTTCCCACATCTAGTTTAGTTTTAGACTGCGGTGCATGACATTGAGTACAGTTAAAACGACCTTCATTCATGTGATTACTTTTTCTAGCTTTTGCCAATTTAATATCTGTTGTATTTTCCCAGTCCTTTCCCCAAACCTTACCTTCTTTTATTACTTTACCATTTTTATATTTTATCTCTGGTCTATAGTCTGTAAAATGTGATTTAGGAATAGCTGTTGCACCAATTGCTGAAGCTACTTCAGGCATGTGACATGCTAGACACTGATTATTATTTGTAGTAATTGGCAAGAGTCCTTCCACAGAGTGAGGTATCATCGGTGGTGCATTTTGAAAAGCTCTCTCAAACATCACTGATGCACCTGGAGCAGGTCTATCATAATCAGTCTTATCTCCTAAAGCTTTTTCTTCACTATAAAGATCAACCTTTCTTAGTCCAAGCTCTTTTTCTGTTACCTCTTTTTTTAAAGCTAAATCCTCTGCCTTAATACGCTTTGCATCCAATGCCTCTGCATTTATATCAAAATGTTTGCTTTTATCTATAGCATACATACTTGAGGTTGCCAACAAGGCTCCAAATACCACTATTTGTATTGTCTTTTTCATTTTTTTCCTCCTATGAATTTTTTACTAAATTTTCACTCTTTTGGGTAAAACTTCCAAAAGAACGAATACTAAAATCTAATGCATCATCATTGCACACATCCACACATCTACCACAGTTTGTACACTCTCCATCAGTGACCGAAATACTCTCTTTATTTATCATATGTAAGACCTGATTTTCAGGACATACAGTTTTACAATCCATACATGCAGTACATGCATCATGGTTGTGCTTTACACGCACAAGGCTTTTAGAACCTATGATGGAGTACGCAGCACCCAAAGGACATAAATGTCCACACCATCCATTTTTCACTCCAAAGAAATCAAAAAGGAAAATAGCTAGCACAACAGCTCCTCCCATACCAAAACCAAAGATAATACCTCTTTGCATAATAGTAATAGGAGAAAACACTTCAAATGCAGCCACCCCTAGCAAAGCGGAGATAACAAGTCCTAAGACCATAATCCAGTATCTAGAACTTCGCTTAAGAAACCTGTAGTTCACCTCTTCTTTGTCTAACTTCAATTTACGTCTAAGCCAATTTGCTGCGTCTGTTACCATATTTATAGGACAAACCCAAGCACAAAATGCTCGTCCACCTATCACAAAATAAAACATCGTGACAATGGCAGCTCCCAGTAAAACATCTGCACCTAAAACAAACCCAGTTACCAACACTTGAAGCGTGGTATATGGGTCTGCAAGCGGTATGGTATCAAACAAATATGAAGTACCAAAGGTACCTGCTAAAATATTCCAACCATAAGCATTGGCAGAAAAGTACAAAAACAATATACCTATCTGCGTTGTTCTTCTAAGAAGTAAATATTTAATGTTTTGCATCAATACTCTACCTCTAAATTGAGATAATCCTCTGCATCTCTTTTAGAGAGTTCGGTGGTGGTAGTTTTTGACTTTGCCGTACCTACTCTCTCTTGGTCTTTCTTATCCCAACCTTTAACATAATGGTCACCTGCTCTACCTTTGGCTACATCATTTGGTAGTACAAAAATAGCTGGCTCTTCTGTCACGCAGGCTATTTCACAAAGTCCACACCCTGTACAGGCAGAGTCTTGCACCACAGGAAGCAAAAATGCATGTTTGCCTGTCCTGTCATTTTTCTGATATTCTAAAGTTATAGCAATATCTAACAAAGGACAAGCTCTATAGCAAGCATCACACTGAATGCCCCAAAAGGCAATACAGGATTCTTTATGTAATACTGCTAAACCCATCGTCGCTTTATTAATATCTAGTTCTTCTTTTTCATTTAAAAGACTTTGTATATCTAAAGCACCCGATGGACAAACAGGCACACAAGGGATGTCTTCACACATATAACAAGGCACTTCTGTTGGTATAAAAAATGGTGTTCCTATTAGTACAGAGTCACCACCTTTTGCCATTTGTAAAGTGCTAGGTCTTTGTAGGCCTGTAACCCTATCTATATTTGTGTCTCTATTAAAACAAGCTTTAGCACATAAGCCACACTTAATACATGCCGTTAAGAAATCCTCTTCTTTAATCGCACCTGGTGGCCTAAGCACCAAAGGTGAGGCTTTTACACTATCGGCATAGCCACTCCATAACATTCCACCTAGTGTAGCAAGTCCTACACTTTGTACGGTTTTTGCCATAAAGTTTCGTCTACCGTTAGCCTCTACCATATTTTTATGCCTTATATAGTTTTACTGCACATTTTTTAAAGTCTGTCTGTTTTGACATAGGACATGTCGCATCTAAACATACCTTGTTAATGAATACTTTTTCATCAAACCATGGTACATAGACAAGCCCTTGAGGTACACGGTTACGCCCTCTAGTCTCTACTCTTGCTTTTACCCTACCACGACGTGAATCAACCCAAATGAGTCCACCTTGCTTAAAGCCTTTATCTTTGGCATCTTTAGGATGCATGTAACAAAGTGCTTCAGGAACAGCCCTAAAAAGTTCAGGTACTCTCATCGTCATCGTTCCAGAGTGCCAATGCTCTAACACGCGCCCCGTACATAACCAGTAATCATACTCTTTATCTGGCATTTCTGGAGGATCCATATATGGTCTTGCATAGATTTTGGCTTTATTTTTGAGTGACTTTTTATTTTTATCTTTAATCCCTTGCAAGTCACCTTGAGGTAGAGCTTTAGCCAAAGTGCCGTAGAATGCGAAGTCAGTGGCACCTGTTTCTTTTGCTGCTTTAGCTGCATAAACATCATACTTGACATTAAATCTCCACTGTGTCTCCTTGCCATCAACAACAGGCCACTTCAAACCTCTTACTTTATGGTAGACTTCAAATGGAGCCAAGTCATGTGCATGCCCCCTACCAAATGATGCATACTCTTCAAAGAGGTACTCATGAATCATAAATCCATA
>CAZEUM010000013.1:0-14891 GCA_964514765.1 uncultured Sulfurovum sp. | reverse complement strand
GAGAGTGCTAGCTTAATCTCACGACTCATGGTGCGTAGTAAATAATGCCCATTATTTTCTATCCAAAACAAAGGATGTTTGGCCTGAGTATACTCTTTCCAAGCATTTCCTTCACTACACCAATAGCTATTGTTCTCGTATCCGCCTTCTTTTACAAAGTCTAAAAATTCTGCATTGGAGGTGAGATATTTTGCAGCTTTAAATGCTGGTATATTTGCACTATGGTTTCCATATTCATTGTCCCAGCCAAAAAGTTTTGTTTTTTTATTTTTTCCAAGTTGTACTCTGCCTTTTTTTACAGAAACAAATTCGTTTTTAGGAGCATCTACATAACAAGAATTCTCTTTCCATTTAGGCATTTCTTGCACATATTTAAAAGGTAATTGACGTATAAGTACTGAAGAAGTTTCAAGATGAATATTTTCATGCTCTATCGCCATCATTATTACCCACCATGGTGAATCTTCCCTAATAGGTAGAACCAATGGCAGAGTATCTATGGCTGTATTGACTACCTCATATACACAATCACGATATATTTGAGTCTCTTGCAAAGTGGGCCATGCATAATGTTTTTCATTTAAGTCATCCCAAGACATTTCGTCCACACCCACAGCAAATAGTGACTCAAGTCTTGGGTCTATGCGTATATCAATCATCTTGGCAAGTTTGAATTTGTTTATAAAAAAGGTGGCCGTATGCCCATAGTAAAAAATAATAGGATGACGCAAAGCATCAGCTTTTTGTAAATACGCTTCTTCATTAGAGACAAGGGTAAAAAGTGATTCATAACGTTTATAACAATATTGAAAATACGCTTTTATCTCTTTACGTTTGGCTTCACAGTCATTACCGTAAAGCGTCGGTATGTTTAGCATGTCTCATTCCTTTGGAAGTGAACCCTTTTTTGTAAAAAGGGTTCAAGTAGGCTTAAAAGTCTACCTTTTCTTTTCCACTTTCTATCATAGATATAATAATGGTATAAACATTTGCTATTATAGCACCTATCACTAAGCCTACAGCCAAAGTGTTGTTATCATAAAACTGTAGAGCAAAAAATGCTGGTATCAGGTGTAAATCTGCCACAATAGAACCTGCCAAAAGTTCTGCCGAAAGTACATTTCTTATCCCAATTTTCATAAAAGTAGAAACTACGTTAACTGATCCTGCTATAAATAATGCCACTGCAGAATCTTCATATAAAAACGCTGCTGATGTTGTTAAGGACATCAAGGTAAAAAATATATAAAAAACTTTTCCCCAATTCATAAAACTCCTTTTTTCTCTTGTTTTACATTATAAAGTAAAAATACTTCACTTAGCCTACACGGCTTCGTTTCACTACGACCGTTACGGTTCCTAAGCTATAAATGACAAACTATTGTCATTTATTTACGCTTCTCATATCGTACCATTTTCGTACTGTGCACGCATTTTTTCTTTTTCTTTCTCACGTTTTAGTTTCACCGCTTCTTTTTCTCTGAAGCTTCCTACTGAAAAACCAAGCCAAAGCAAGATAGGCGATGCCACAAATATTGAAGAATATGTACCTACTACAATCCCTACAAGTAATGTGAAACCAAAGCCATGAATAATCTCTCCACCAAAAAAGAAAAGTGTCAAGACAACAAAGAAGGTTGTCAAGGAAGTCAAGGTTGTACGTGAAAGTGTACGCGTAACAGACTCATCAATGATTGAAGAGAGATCGGGATTTTTAATGGTTCTTACCCCCTCACGTATACGGTCAAATACAATAATAGTATCATTCAAGGAATACCCTAATATGGTCAGAAGTGCTGCTAAAATATCAAGATTTACTTCTATATTGAACAATACAATCATTCCCATAGCAATGGTAACATCATGCATAAGTGCCATCACCGAAGCCAAAGCAAAACGCCATTCAAATCTAAATGAAACATATATTAAGATACCAATAATCGCAAGAAACATCGCTGTCAGTCCCTGTTCTCGTAATTCAGAACCTACTTTTGCCCCTACCATATCTACCCTACGTACTTCAAATGTACCTGTACCTTGAAGCAAGGCTCTTACTTTGTCACCTACATCTTCTCCAAGGTTTTTAGAAGACATCTTTGTCTTAATGACAATTTCATCTTTTCCTCCAAAAAAAGTAACACTTGCACCTTCATACGTTTTATCCGCAACGATGATATCTCTCACCTTCTTTATGGGCGCATTACCCTCATATTTTACTTGAATAAGTGTACCACCAGCGAAGTCAATCCCATAGTTAAATCCTTTTCCCAAGATTAATCCAAGTGCAAGAAGCAATACTGCTACAGAAAGTAAACCAAAACGTTTACTCTTGCCCATAAATGAGAATGGTTTTTTATATTTAAAGACTTCCATTATTTAGCCCCCCTTGTTTTATACCAAACCAGAAATGCATTTTTTTCTTATCTATCAATGGGAGTACCCATTGATAGATACCATGTGTCCCTACTATAGCCGTAAGCATGGATGCTAAAATACCAATACTTATAGTTAAGGCAAATCCTTTAATAGCACCTGTACCATAAACATAAAGTACAGTTGCAGCAATTAACGTTGTGACGTTGGCATCCCAAATAGCCGTAAAGGCATTGTTATAGCCATCTTCAATGGATTTTCCAATAGATTTTCCTTGATGCAGCAATTCACGCATACGCTCATTAATAATGACATTGGCATCTACAGCCATCCCCACTGTTAAAACAATTCCTGCCATACCAGGTAAAGTCAATGTCGCTCCAAAAAGTGACATAATTGCCAAAATAAGGAAAAGGTTCCCAATCAAAGCAACATTGGCAATAGCCCCTGCCACACCATAGTAAATAAACATAAAAATAATCACCAATACAAACCCAAGCATAAGTGCAATAGAACTTGACCTAATGCTATCTGCACCTAAACTAGGTCCAACTGAACGTTTTTCCATTACATACACAGGAGCCAACAATGCACCTGAGCGCAAAGCAATAGCTAAGTCATGGGCTTCTGAGAGTTCAAAATGTCCTGAGATTTGTACACGTCCGCCACCAATACGTTCGTTAATATTTGGTGCAGAGTAGACTTTATTATCTAAAACTACAGCCATACGTTTACCTACATATTTACCAGTAAAATCACCAAATATTTTGGCACCTTGTCCATTCAGTGTAAAGTTAATAACAGGCTGATTACCCTCATCAAATCCAACCTTAGCATCTGTAAGCATAGAGCCATCAAGCACAGGAATAGCACGAAGCAAATACTTTTCAGAGGTCTTTACATCAGGCAGTATGACATTACCATAACTTTTTGCTTCTTCTGCACTCATGGTATCGACTCTAGCAATTCTGTCTTCATCAACCGCCATAAGTTGTAAATGAGCTGCACGTGCGATGAGTTCTCTAATACGCTGCTCATCTTCTTGTGTTTTAATGCCTGGTACCTCAACAAGTATTTTATCTTCACCTTGTTTTGCTACCGTTGGTTCAGCAAGTCCAAACTCATTTAGTCTGTTTCTTATGGTATCTACTGCTTGTTTAATGGCATTTTGTTTTGTACGTTCCGTTTCTTCTTCCGTCATCATCAATGAAAACTTCATAGCATTTTCTGAAATCACAGTACCTTCAAGCTCTTTTTTAAGAAGCTCTTTGGCTTTAAGCACATCATCACTATCAAGAAGTTCAAATGTAATTTTTTCACCATCAACCATACGTAATTCATCAAAAATAATCTCTTCATCATCAAAAATATATTTCACAGAAGTGGCCATAGATTTAATACGTGATTCAATAGCAACTTCACTTTTAATACCAAGGAGCATATGTAAGCCTCCTTGTAAGTCAAGTCCTAAAGTAATCTTTTTGCCACTTTCACTCTGCGTCAAAGAAGGAATTGAAAAAACAATACCAAAAATGAGTGCAAAAGCAAAAAGGACAACCCTATAATTAAGCGTTTTCACCAAGTTCTACCTTCTTTGAAACATATGCTCTATCTAACTTTACAATAGTGTCATCATTTAATTTTATTTTGATAAACTCTTCTTCAGTTTTAATAATTTCAGCGATTAGTCCACCAGTTGTAATAATCTTGTCACCTTTTCTTAAGGCTTCTAGCATTGCTTTATGCGCCTTTTGTTGCTGTTGCTGTGGTCTAATAATTAAAAAATAAAAAATTGCAAATAAGAATATGAGGGGTAAAAATGATCCGAGTTGTTCCATGGGAAGCCTTTGTGTATAAAATTAGACGATATTTTAGCACTTTAGAGATAACAAAAGGCTTTTTCATCGCACTTTTGGGTTCTGCCTTCATTTACCTCAACCATTGGGGCTTGTCATTTCCCATACTTAATACATTTTTAGCTCTTTTATCGCTCTACCTACTTTTACAGTCAAACACAAAAACATGGTTTTTTTCAGGCATATTTACTGGGCTTTTCTGGTTTTGGTGGATTTCGCTTAGTCTCATCCATTATAAGATGGTCTGGGCAGCACCAATAGAAATACTATTTATTATGTTTATTTATGGCGTACTTTTTTGGATTGTTTCATATATTCCAGAAAAAATAAACACAATTTTTACACTTCACTCATCATTATTTATGCTAATTTTAAAAGCCCTTGGACTTTTAGGATTAAGCTACATCCATCCTTTTTCATTTGACTGGTTCAAGCCTGAATTAATGTTTATAGAGAGTTATTTGGGCATTGAAAAATGGCAATTTACACTAATACTTATGGCTATGGTACTAAGTATTTGGAGACAACAATTTGCATATCTGATACTCATCCTCTTTGCCTATCAACCTACAGTAAAGACAGCTTTATATGCACCTAAAGACATAGCAATCGTCAGTACAGATACCAGCGTGCAAGACAAATGGAATGAAGCTTTACACCCTCGACAGTTTAAAGCACTTTTAAAACATATTGATGATGCAATAGATGCCAACAATACACTTGTAATTTTACCTGAGTCTGTTTTCCCTATATACCTTAACCATTCTCAAAAACTCCTCAATGCACTGCAAGAAAAAGCCAAAAATATTTCTATAGTTACAGGAGGACTTTACTGGGATGGGAAAACACCTAGAAACTCTACTTACATTTTTAACAATGGAAAAATTACTGTAGCTAACAAGGTACTGCTTGTGCCTTTTGGAGAAGCAAACCCTCTGCCAGACTTCCTAAGCGATTGGGTCAATAAGGTATTTTATGATGGCGCTGTAGATTATAAAGCAAGTTCTGATGTCATTGATTACACTATAAACAACATCACATACAGAAATGCCATTTGTTTTGAAGCTACTTCGGAAAAACTGTATGATAAAGACAAAGATGGAAAGAGACCAAAAAACATGATAATACTTAGTAACAACGGATGGTTCACCCCCTCTACTGAACCTACTTTACAGAAACTCTTGTTGCAATACTATAGCAAGAAGTATGATACAACTATGTATCATTCGGTGAATATGTCACAGTCATATATCATTCAAAAGGGAAAGGCTTTAAATATAAAACTTTGAAGTTCTAAGTAATTTTAAAGCATACGTTATCTTCTCTTTAAGTGCAACTTCATGCGTACATAAAAGAGGGTCTGTGTCTAATGTTTTATTTTCTGATTGCTCTTTTATGTAGCTTAGAATAAGTGTACGGTCTAAACAGTTACGGTACTCACGTAAAGGTTTAAAAAGTATGTTTAGTTCTTCTACAAGCAGGCGTGTTTCTTTCTCTCCTATAATATGGTAAAAATCTTCAATCAGCGTTTGAAGTGTATCCATAGCACTGTAGAGCTCTTCAAGTATAGCTTCATCATTCGCATCTTTGGTGGCAATTAATAATGCTTCAAATGTTTTTAACTTCTTTTTTACTACCTTTTTAACCTCTTTGCTTAAATCTTTGTACACATAATGCTCTTGGTCATACAGTTCTCTAGTTAGTATTTGTATGAGTTGCACAAAAGGTTTAGACATAAACATTTGTGTCACTGCTTTTTCTTCTTCATGTGTCAGGGTTTTTAGTTCGCTATATAAGCTTAACTTAGCTGTTTCTTGCGTAGAACAAAGTTCCTCTAAAAAATATAGAAAGCGTAACAATTTTGTTTCTTCATGGTAGCGAAAGAGTAAATCTTTTCCAAAACGTTGCACGCCTGGCGTAAAAAGATGAGGAAATGTTTCTAAAATACTTGCAGTGCGTCGTAAAAGTACCCGTAAACGGTGTAGCGTAGCACTCAAATGTTTACGCTGATAATTTACTTTATAATAATGTAAAAGACGAAGATTTTTATATAACACTAGGGTGACGGCATCTCGTATATAAAGCCGCCTCGGCACTTGCCAGAAAAAAAGATTGGCAGATTCAAAGGCATCAATTTTATCAAAAAACTTATGAATGTCATACTCCATAGGTTTTACATACAAAGCAAGTGATTTTTCCTTATATTTAACATCTTCATTAATCTCTTTAAGAATAAACGCTTGTAAGTCTTCCAAATTTTGAGAGTCATTTACTGCTCTTTCTTCTTTAAAAAAAATAGACAGAAGATACAACCCTTTAAGACCTTTTGCGTATATAGATATTTTAAATGTTTCATTTCCTATGTGTATCGTATAAGTTTTTTTTAGTACTTTTCTGCCAAGGTGACTTTTGCGTTTCGCTTTATACACTGTTTGGGATAAAGAAGAAACTTTCTCATGTCCTTCTTTATCAACTATTATTTTACTATGCGTATCAGGGAAATATTTTAGGTAATAACACTCTGTTTCATTCTCAGACTTCACATAAAACTGCTCACTTTTTTGCAAAGTATATGTCTGTTTTTCAAGCCACCTCATAATGTCTGCTGATATCAAAAATTTTCGTTGTATCTTATTCATACCAATGATTATAGCAAAGAATACTTCAGTTGCAAGCTTACATTTAAGCACTCTAAATTATTGACTTATAAGCACATTTCAGATAAAATTTGCAACAATTATGACTTTTAAAAAAATATTTCTTACCCCCGTAAAAGGATATCAATACATCTCAAAAATGCTTCCTGCTTCTTGTCGTTATTATCCTTCTTGTTCAGAGTATGCTTCTTGGCAATTTGAGTTTAATGCTCCCCATAAAGCATTCATGGCTAGTTCTTTACGCATTTTACGCTGTAATCAGTTTTTTAAAGGGGGAATTGACTACCCTTTGGTTGATTATGCAGTACCTACACATCTTTTTATACGAAAATTTAATCCATTTTATAGTAAAATAGCTGTACTCTATTGGCTTGTACCCAAAAGTATGTCTACTGATAATACCAAATACTATATTTTAAAGGATTTCAATGCAACTAAACACACCACTTGATATGCACCTCCATCTAAGAGATAAAGAGATGCTAGAAAACATCGCTAAATGTTCAGCAGAGACATTTTCAGGAGCTATTATAATGCCTAACCTTGTGCCTCCGGTAATGACAAAAGAAGCAGTATTAGCCTACAAAAAACGTATTATGAATGCCATAGGAGATGAAAAGTTTAATCCCTACATGACACTCTTTTTTAGCCCTAGATATGATAAAACATTTTTAGAGCCTCTGCGTGATGAGATTACTGCTATCAAACTCTACCCCGCAGGAATTACAACCAATTCTGAAGGTGGGGTCTCTGGCTTTGATGTAGAAGAATTACGTCCTGCACTTGAAGCTATGAGCGAACTTAACATACCTTTATGTATACATGGAGAGACTAATGGTTTTGTCATGGATAGAGAGGCAGAATTTGTAAGTATCTTTGAGCGCCTAGCTAGCGCTTTCCCAAAGCTCAAAATTATTATGGAACACATTACTACAAAAGAATCTGTAGCAGCCCTTGATAGATTTGAAAACCTTTATGCCACCATTACCGTGCATCACTTACTCATCACCTTGGATGATGTAGCAGGGGGGATGCTTAAACCTCATCTTTTTTGTAAACCTATTGCTAAACGCCCAGAAGACAGAGCTGCTTTGCTTGAACTAGCACTCTCTGCTCACCCCAAGGTCATGTTTGGATCAGACTCGGCACCACATCCACAGCATGCTAAAGAGTCTTGTGGTTGTGCCGCAGGGGTATTTACTGCACCTATTGCTTTGCAAGTTTTGGCTGAACTTTTTGAAAAACACCATGCACTTGATAAGCTTCAAGCTTTTATATCTGATAATGCACAAAATATTTACAATATTATAGTGCCACAAAAGACCGTCACCCTAGAAAAAAAACCCTTTAGAGTACCTTCTGATTATAATGGTGTTGTCCCGATGTATGCTGGAGAAGAGCTGGCTTACAGTATCAAAGAAGTATCAGTAAACTAAGCAAAAAAGGGTGATATATGCTAGCAGATAATATTGAGGGGCTTATAGGAAACACCCCTTTAGTCAAAATTAACACACTAAGCCTAGAGACAGGAACAAGTATTTTGGGAAAATGTGAATTCATGAACCCTACTTCTTCAGTCAAAGATAGAATTGCATTAAACATGGTTAATGCAGCCCTCAAATCAGGAGTCATAAATAAAGATACAAGCATCATAGAGCCTACATCGGGTAATACAGGCATAGGTCTGGCTGCTATTTGTGCCGCAAAAAGTTTAAAACTTATCTTGACTATGCCAGAATCCATGAGCATTGAACGTCGTAAAATATTGACTCATTTAGGGGCAGAACTTGTTCTTACCCCCGCAAGTGAAGGTATGTCTGGGGCTATTGAGCGAGCCATTGAGCTAGAAAAAGAGCTTCATAATGCAAAAGTATTACAACAATTTAACAATCCAAATAATGCTGATATTCACAGAAAAACCACTGCAGCAGAAATACTAAAAGATACACAAGAAATAGACATATTTGTGGCTTCTGTTGGTACAGGAGGCACACTTACAGGTACTGCTGAAGTACTCAAAGAAAATATACCTTCACTCAAGGTTATTGCCGTTGAGCCTACAACTTCTTCTGTATTAAAGGGAGGCTGTGCTGGTCCACATAAAATACAAGGTATTGGTGCAGGGTTTGTCCCCCAAATTTTAAATACAGACATTTATGATGAAGTGCTTGCAGTGAGCGATGAAGAATCTTTTGCCATGGCACAAAAAATTGCAAAAGAGGAAGGTTTACTCATTGGTATTTCATCTGGCGCAAACTTACATGCTGCGAAAATTCTTGCGCTTAGACCTGAGAATAAAGGAAAAGTTATCGTCACAATACTCTGTGATACTGCAGAACGTTACCTCTCAACAGAATTATTTGACAACTAATGTCTCGAGACAACTTACCTCTTCTTATTGAAAGCATTAAAATTGAAGAAGGGGAAGTACAAAACCTTGCTTACCATCAAAAAAGATGTAATCAAAGCAGAAAAATACTCTATGGCGTAACCGATACCTTAGCCCTATCTCCTCTAATACAAGCACCCAAAAGTGCTCTCTTTCGTTGTCGTATCCTTTATGGACAGCACCTACACTCTATAGAATATATACCTTATGTCCCAAAAGAGATACAGTCAATCAAGATAGTCTCATCAAACATTGACTATGGGCTTAAGTATGCCAACAGAGAAGGACTAAATACATTACTCTATTCTTATCCAGATTTCGATGAGATTCTCATTGAAAAAGAGGGTTATCTAAGTGATACTAGCATTGCCAATATTGCTTTTTATGATGGTTCACAGTGGGTGACACCAAAAAAACCTTTGCTTAAAGGGACAGTGAGGGCAAAACTTATCGATGAATGTTTCCTAAAGGTAGCAAATATTTCTAAAGTAGACTTAAGTAAATATACACACCTAGCTTTAATGAATGCTATGATAGGATTTAAAGTTTTAAATATAAATATAATTAAGTAAAGTAGCTATTATGACTATAAACCTGTTTCAAACTTCTGAGTATCGTACACTTATACAAACACATATATGTCAAAGCATTGATTATTTATTTCAAAAAAATCAAGAATTTTCCCTCGCCTGTGAAATAAAACATGTCATATTTAGCCCTGAATTGCCTTCTAGTATTCAAGAAAATTTTGATGATAGAGTTTTGTTTGTGTTAAGTGGATATACCTTTGAAAGTGCACAATTGGAAGAAGATTATTTTTCCTTTGAAGCTGGGTTTGGAAGTGAGAATTTTGGTTCTACTGTATCGGTACCTCTACTTGCTATCAAGCAAATCTTTGTTGGGGATAATCCCATTATGATTAATCTTGCACAACCTGCATTAGTTGCAAAAGAAACCAAGAGAGATAAGGCATCTAATGAATCTTCTATGGAAGCTTTATTAAATAACCCTGAGAATAAAAAACTTCTTAACAAAAAGAAGGAATCTTAGCAATGACCCGCTAAGATATAATTAACTACTTTAGCTACATAAGCATTATGTTTATTCTCTTTAGAATACACAATGTAAAACTTACGAGTCATGGTAAACCCTCTAAGTTTAGCTTCAAAAAGTTCAGCATTAGCAACTTCATCTATAATAGCATGTCTCGACAAGATAGAAACCACAGGTTTCTCTGGGTTTCGTTCACTTTTTTTAAGTGTTTGGAGTATTGATGTGGTATTGCTCACTTCAGAGAGAACATTAAAACTCTTACAAGAAACCCCTAATTCCTCAAACACTTCAGTCACTACTCTTCTTGTATGTGACCCTTCATTGCGACAAATCCAGTCAAAGTCATATAGTTCTTCTGTTTTAAGTATTTTAGGAATAGGCACGTTGGAAACAACTACTAACTCATCTTCTAACCATTCTCTGTAAATAAGTGCATTGTCAATCACAGGTGACTCTATAAGCCCCACATCTAGTTTTCTGTCTTTAAGTTTTTGAACAATTTCATCACTCACATCTATATCTAGTTTCACAGAATTATTAATTGCTTTTGCTATAGTATTGAGACATTGACCAGGAATAACATATGTTCCTATGGTATAAGAAGCACCCAATCTAAAGGTAGTTTCTTTATTGATAATTTTAAGTATATCTTGTTCTGAAGAGTGTATCTCTTTTTCAAGTCTTGTTGCTATTTTGTAGAGTTCTTCACCTTCATTTGTGAGTTTAATACCATTCTTCTTACGTTCTATTACTTTACATGCAAGATATTTTTCAATAAATTTAATCTGTTGTGTAACAGCTGGTTGTGAAATCCCTAATTTGGCAGACGCTTTAGAAAAACTTCTTTCGCGTGCTACGGTTAAAAATGTTTCTAATTTTACAAAATCTTTTAGCATGTGTCATTCCTCTAGTATAATATTAATTAAATCATTATATCTAATTATACTTAAGGAATAGATAAGTATTTCTTATTAGAATAATATTCTATTCTATTTTTTTCTTACATACGCTTCTAATCAATTAAAAGGTATAATTAATATACTTACGATTTTGGAGCAACAAACGTTATGGAAACAATTTTAAATGCATTAAACCCTTCACAACGAGAAGCTGTTGAACATATTGATGGTGCAATGCTTATACTGGCTGGAGCGGGGTCTGGAAAAACCAAGACACTCACTAGCAGACTTGCCTACCTTGTTGGCATTGTTGGCATTGACCCTGCCAACACCTTGACCCTTACTTTTACAAACAAAGCTGCAACACAGATGCGTGAACGTGCACTCAAGCTCATGCCTACAAAAGTATCTTACCCACCTTTATTGTGTACTTTTCACAAATTTGGTTTACTTTTTTTAAAGTTTCACATTGAAAAACTAGGAAGAAGCAATGCCTTTGTCATTATTGACAGCGATGACAAAAAACGTCTTTTACGTAGTATTGCCAAAATCTTAAAAATTGATCTCAACATTGCTTTTATTGCTTCAGAAATTTCAAAATATAAAAACTCCATCCTCTCTCCTGAATTGGTCTTAGAAAAAGCAGAACTTCCAGACTACAAAAAAGTAGCTGCTATTTATGCACAATACCAAAGTAATATCATAGAAAATAATCTTGTAGATTTTGATGATCTTCTTATGCTCACCTATCAAATACTCAAAGAAGATGAAGCTTTACGTATTGAAACAAGTAATCGCTATAAATACATTATGGTAGATGAGTACCAAGATACCAATGAATTACAGTTTCAAGTACTTGAACTTCTTTCATCTGAACACAATAACCTTTGTGTGGTTGGTGATGACGACCAAAGTATTTATGCTTGGCGTGGTGCAAACATACGTAATATTTTGGAATTTGCAGACAATTTCGAAAACTGTAAAACAGTCAAACTTGAAACCAATTACCGCTCTACTGAACCCATACTTGAAGCAGCAAATACACTTATAGAACACAATTCAACCCGTTTAGGAAAAAAACTTGTTTCTCACAAGGGCAAAGGTGAAAAAGTAAAACTTTTACACTCACTTGATGAGTCCATGGAAGCTAAAGCCATCGCACACGAAGTACAAAAACTACTTGACAAAGGTGTTGACCCAGATGAGATTGCTGTACTGTACCGTATTAATGCACTTTCACGCTCACTAGAAGAAGGTTTTAGTAAAGCAGGTGTTGGCTTTAAACTCATAGGTGGCATGCGTTTCTACGAACGTGCAGAGATTAAAGATATCATCTCTTACTTTCGCGTACTTTCCAATCCATATGATGATTTTTCACTTATACGTATTATCAACAGACCCAAAAGAGGCATAGGCAAAGCTTCCATAGAAAAATTGCAAAAAGCGGCATTTGATGCACATATTTCAATATACGAATATATAGAAAAATCTCTTGCAGGCACTTTAGCTACTGTTATCAGCAAAAAAATAGCCATAGCCCTTAGCAAACTCCTTGAAGATATTGCTCTCTTGCAAGATGAAATTAAACAGACTATAGGAAACTTTATTACCTTATTTGAAGAGCGTATCAAACTCAAAGACCACTATGCAGGTATGGTAGATGGTATGGATAGAATCCTTAACATTGATGAATTTTACGGATATTTTCGAGATGTAGTCATCAAAAACCCTAACCTTACACTGGATGAATTTCTCAATGACATTTCACTGCGAAGTGAGCAAGATCAACTCGAAGGTGACAGCATAACTATAATGAGCATACACGCTTCAAAAGGTTTAGAATTTGAACACCTTTTTGTCATAGGTTTAGAAGAAGAATTTTTCCCTCTACTTGGTGAGGGATGTAACATGGAAGAAGAACGCCGTTTAGGCTATGTCGCCATTACAAGAGCCAAATCTGACCTTACCCTTTGTTATGTAGACAGCCGTTTTTATAAAGGTCGCCGAAAAATGATAGACAAAAGTCGTTTTCTTGGGGAAGCAGGTCTCATACAAGACACCAGCCTAAAAATAACTAAACAGCCTGCCTTTAAAAAAGGGGATTTAGTCAAACACAAAATCTTTGGTATCGGACGGGTGCAAGCTACCAACAAATCAGGAAATGGATACAAATTACTTATTAACTTTGGAGGGGATAAAAAAGAGATTTTGAGCTCTTTTGTGCAAAGTATTTAATGAACCGTCTTTTTGTAGTAAACAAACCCATTTTCAGAACTTCAAACGGCTATATGGGGTACGTAAAACGTAAATATGGCACTAAAAAAGTAGGCTTTTCAGGGACACTTGACCCTTTTGCAACAGGATGTCTTATAGTTGCGACTGGACAATATACCAAACTTTTTCAATACCTCAACAAAATACCTAAAAGCTACAAGGCTACACTATGGTTAGGGGCGAACTCCCCAAGCCTCGACATAGAGAAGGTAGAGAGTATCAAAGATGTGCAAACTTTTGATAAAGATGTAATCAAAGAAGTGATACATTCCCTCAAAGGTGAGCTAAGCTACTACCCTCCTAAATTTTGTGCCAAAAAAATAAATGGTAAACGTGCTTATGAATTGTCACGTGAGGGTAAAGACATAATACTTAAAAGCATTACATCAACCATATATGACATAAAACTTTTAAACTATAACCACCCTTTTGTTCATTTTGAGGCGAAGGTATCTGAAGGCACTTACATACGTTCACTTGGAGCATTAATCGCAGACAAACTCTGTGTAGATGCTACACTCTCTTCTTTACATCGCATACATGAAGGGCAGTTTTATTTTGATGATGAAAAAGCCCTTAACCCTTTTACTCGTTTGGCTTTATCATCAAATATTTATACAGGTGATGAAGCGTTTATGGAACTTGGGAAAAAACTTTCTATAGAGTACTTTGAAATTAAAAAAAATGGTGTCTATCTTCTAGAGACTTTAAACTTTTTTTCTATTATTGAAATACTAAATAAAGAGGTCAAATATAGGTTTAATAGAATAGAAAAATTTAGTAAAACCTAATCTTATTTTAATTTGTGTATCTTATGTTATAATATCAATTAAAATTGAATATCAAGGTAGTTTCATGAACTTTTTTTTAAGCTTATTGTTAGCATTTTTTTGGGAGTTTGTAACGATACGAGTGATAGTAGCAATGATGAATATGATTCCCTCTTATGTAGATGATTATAATAAAACTACATATACCTATAATAATTGGGGAAATTAGCTACAAATGAATATATTGCTAGTAGAAGACGATGAACTATTGGCTGAGCAAATAAGTATGTTGCTTCGCAGAGAACGCTATTCTTGTGATGTGAGCCATAATCTTGCTCAGGCCCAAGAAAAATATGAAAAAAATACCTATCAGCTCATACTTTTAGACTGGAATCTTCCTGATGGCTCTGGCATTCATATGCTTAGAGAGCTTAGGTCTCACAAGGAAACCGTAAGCGTTATGATTTTATCTGGACGAGAAAGTATCGATGAGCGAGTCGAAGCTCTTGACACTGGGGCAGATGACTATCTGTGTAAACCTTATTCAAACATAGAGCTTTTAGCGCGTATTCGTGCTTTGCTTAGAAGAGAAAGTACTGAGAAAGTAACCCAAATTTCTC
>CAZEUM010000012.1:0-15541 GCA_964514765.1 uncultured Sulfurovum sp. | reverse complement strand
ATGCCAGAGATAGCAAAACTTTTATAATAAATTACCAAGAGTAAGAAAATGAGAATTAGTGCAGATATAAAGGCAGCACCCAAGTCTCTAAAGGTATCTAATGTTACTTTCATTTCTCCATCCCAACGTATAAGAAATCCCTCACCCGTTTTTTTGTCTTCTATACTGAAGTCAAACATATACGTCGAAAACCCTGCTTTTTTAATGATGTAGTCTTTTTCAAATGTTTCCATCATAACATCACGTGCCTCCAACAAAGGGTACACTTGGGACACCATATTCGTTTCAGCAAGAACATTCATCATACGCTGAAGATTTTTATGCATAATCATAGGGTTAGACTTCACCTTCTGTATATCAACCACTTCACTTAAAGGTACTAACATACCTCTTATATTCATTAAGTTAAGTGATGAAAGTTTACTTTCTAATGTCTCAATATTTGATTGGGAAAGTCTTTTACTTTCATTGTCCAAAATTAAGAATATAGGAATTTGATCTGGTGAGTTTATGGAATTCTTATGGGCAATAACCATTCCCTCAAAAGCAAGATACAAAATATTATTCACCTGACTTACGCTTAGTCCAGATCTTGCAATCTTCTCTTTATCTGGTATAAGTTGAAACTTATCAAAAATGTCATCAGCCATAATATCTACGTCAACAAGCCCTTCTGTTTCTCCCAGTATCTGAGCAACTTTTGTAGAAATATCTCTCATTTTTTCTAAGTTTTGTCCATATACTTCAACAACTATAGATGCTAAAGTAGGAGGACCTGAAGGCTGTTCTATAAACTTTATATTTGTACCCTTAGTTAAAGGTAAACAGGTTTCTTTTATGACAGGTCTTAAACGTTGTACCATCAAATAAGAAGGTTCCACTCTAGAATGTTTATCTGTTAGGTTTATAGATATTTCTGCAATATTTTCAGTACGTTTCATACTTGCACCTTTTACAAGCCCTGCATAATCAAGGGGAATACCCTGTCCTAAAAAAAGACTAATATTCATCACTTCTTCTTCTTTTTTTAAAAAGCTAATCACACAAGTACTTACTTCTTTTGTCTGCTCTATAGAAGAACCTGTTGGTGTATCTATATAGATAGAAAAGGTATTGTCACTTTTACCTGGTAACATTTTAGCTAATACCAATTTAGTAGGGAACATTAAAAGAGAAAGGAAAAATGCCATAAATGTCAACAATATTACTAACCTTTTTTTTACCTTACTATCAAGAATATTGTAAATAAAACCTTCAAAACTTTTCATTATTTAGATCCTTCATTATTGTCTTCTTTATGCTTTTTGCCATGTTCAGGTTTTTTTAGTAGTTTTAAACTTAAATATGGCGTAAAAATATATGCCACAAACAGTGATACAACTAAAGCTACAGGTACATTATAGGGGATGGGTTTCATAAATGAACCCATCATTCCCCCAACAAAAGCCATAGGTATCATAGTCAATATAATTGCTAAAGTGGCTATATTGGTTGGTGCACCTATCTCATCTGTAGCTTCGATGAGAAGTTCACTCATCTCTTTATCTTCTACTCCACGACTGTGTAAGTGCCTATGTATATTTTCAATAACAATAATAGCTGCATCCACCAATAACCCCAAGGAAAGTAAGAGTGCAAAAAGGGTGATTCTGTTCATCGTTTGACCGGTTATCCATGCAGTAAATAATGTTACTGCTAAAATTGCAGGCACGGTAAAGGTAACAATAAGAGACTCTCTCCATCCCAAAGCAAACACTAACATTAAGGCAATAATAATAATGGTAATAATAAGATGGTGCATCAATTCATTTACCGCTTCATTTGCACGTTCACCATAGTTTCTGGTAATAATATATCCCATACCGATTCTGTCAAATTCTCTGTCATGTGCTCTTAAAACACTCAGCACGTCTTCTGCCACAAAAACAGCGTTGGCACCAGCAAGCTTAGACACGGTCAAGGTAATTTGTGTTCTTTGATCAGAAAAAATAGAGACATGCCCTTCATGATCTTCAGTATGGTTCACTTTATCTTTAAAAAGTATTTCTGCTGTTCGAAAGTTTTGAATATCAACCCCTTCTGTTACAGTAGCCACATCTTTTAGGTAAATAGGAGAACCCATATATTGTGCAACAATAATATCTCCTACATCATCAACGCTAGTTATGGCATTTTTAACACCGAATATAACCAATTTATTGTCTGCAGTTCTTCCTTTAACATCAGGAACATCTACAGCAACTGCTTGTACTGCCTGCATAATTTGACCCATTGAAAGATGATAGGCAGAAAGTTTACCAATATCAACCTCAATATTATATTGTGCTCTACGTGCACCTTTGAGCGTTGTTTTGGCAACATGTTCAACAGAATTAATTTTATGCTGTACTTTTCTCACAACTTTATACAGTGCAATGTCATTTACAGTATTTTGGTCTTTAGGGTAAAATGCTACAGTTATAATAGGAATATCGATATCGATATCAAAAGGTTTAACAATAGGCTGCATTGTTCCTTTTGGCATAGAGTCCATATTTTGCATTACTTTATCATAGAGTTTAAGGTTAGAGTCTTCTCTATTTTCCCCTATATAATACATGACATTTACTATGCCCACATTATCCATTGCCATACCATAAATGTGTTCTATACCTCGCACCTCACTCAATTTACGCTCTAAAGGTTTGACAATAATATTTTCTATCTCTCTAGATGAAGCACCTGGCAGGGCAACAATAATTGCACCACCAGAGATAGCAATTTGAGGATCTTCTTCCCGTGGCATAGTATTGAGTGCTATATAGCCAATGAGAAGCAAAATAGCCCCTAAAACAACTGTAAGTGGGCTATGCAAAAATCCTTTCGCAAGCTTACCTGCAACGTTAATAACTTCATATTCTTTTTTATTTTCCATGCTACCTACTTAATAATAATTTTTGTATACATACCTGGATATATAGAACGAACCGTAGTATCAAATGATACCTTAAATTTAAACTTATGCGTCATAGGGTTAGAACTTGGGATGATTGATACAATAATCCCTTTTGTTTTAAAACCAATAGAAGGTATTTCTACTTCCACACTTTTTTGCAAATGAATATATTTTAGTTGTGTTTCTGATATTTCAGCAAAAATTTTCAAATTACTCAAATCTGTCAAAACAAGAGCTGGCATTCCAGGAATAGCCATTTCACCTTCATTTAATCTCTTCTCGACAATCACACCATCATTGGGTGCAAGTATTTTTAGATAATTATACTGATTTAATACTTCATCCTTTTTTGCCAATGCCTGTTTCACCTGTTGTTCTGATATTTCTACCATATCTTTAAGGTTTTCTGCAGCAAGTTGTAACATTTCAAACTCATATTTAGAAACCATTTTCTTTTTATAAAGTCTTTCATGTCTTGCAAGGTTTATAAGTATATTATTGTATTGATTTTTATTCATTTGTAATGCAAGTCTTGCCTGAGATATTGCTAAGTCAACCTGTCTCTCCGCAGATTCTATCTCTTTTGAGTCAATCACATAAAGTAATTGTCCTTTTTTAACAATATCACCCTCTGAGACAGCCATTTTTTTAACATATCCCATATAACGGCTTGTAAGCATTTTTTGGTTATCAGAGACTACCGATCCACTTAACTGCAATATTTTTACTGGCTTATCTGCTGGTACTACAGAACCACTCACTTTTGTTTCTGTGGCATACAATGATGTACTTAGGAATAATAAAACTGCTAATGTATAAAATTTATTCATCCTTTTTCCCCTCCATTTATAATACTATTTATTTCAAATATTTTGCTGTTACGCTCATTCTTTATGCTTAAAAGTTTAAGTAGTATTTCAAGTTCCCTAGATTGCCTAATCAAAACATCAGAGATAGGAACAATTCCCTCTTGATAACGCACTCTATAGTTTTCATATACTTTTCTAGCAAACTTTAACTGTTTGCTATAACTCTTTAGATCATTATTTTTACTTAACACTTCCGTTTCAAGTCTCTTTACTCTTAGAGCAATCCCAGATTTAGCAAGCAAAACCTGACTTTGCACCTTGAGATTATTAACTTTTGATTTTTCTAAATTAGCCTCATCAATGCCACCACTAAAGATATTCCATGTAAGTTGTACTCCCACAGTGTAAAAGTCTTGATCTGAAAAATGATTCCATAAAGTATTGTCTGCAATTCCATACTCACCAAAAGCTCCTACCGTAGGTAAATAACCAGCCTCTGCAACATTTATAGACATTTCAGTTATCTGAACACCCAAAATTGCTTTTTGTATGTCAAGATTATTATCTTCCACTTCTTCAGCATGGATCAATGGCATGACTGCCATATCATTAACTTTTTTAATAGAATGCACTTCTTCATTAAGTATAAATGAAAGAAATTGATACGCCAAATCTTTATTTAATTTAGCTTGATTATACATACTCTCAACCTCTGCTTTACGAGCCTCAACTTCAAGCTTATCTATCTCTTGTGCATATCCTTCTTTTTTCATTGAACCAACAACATCTTCCAAGCGAGTGATATTTTTTATAATTTTTGAAAGATTTAGAATATAATTTTCAATGAGTGAAATATCATAAAAAGCTTTTTTGGTTTGAAATATTTTCTCATTTAATACTTTTTTTATATCAAATTGGCTCATCTTTTGTATTGCTTTTGCAATACGTCCATACTCTGTGAGTTTACCTCCAGTATACAAAGGAAGCGTATATCTTACTTTTGTCTCAAAATGATTACGTGCTTGTGGATGATTTAAATCTCTAGGTTGGACAGAAAGTATATTGGGATTTTTTGGATCAAAGTCTGAAAAACCAAAATCTCCAAAACTAACATCTCTACTTTGCAACTTAAAACCAAATACATTTCCAGCATCATTGGATCGCATACCCGAGACTGAAAGATCCAGTTTACCATAATGGTGACCCTCTGAAGCATCTACTTCATAGGCTCTCATTTGCTCATTAAATTTAGATATTTTGAGTTCAAGATTATTTTTTTCTAACATTTCCAATGCAGTACTTAAGCGTAAATTCTTTACACTGGACATTAGAGGCAAAGACAACAAAAGAAAAATAAAGAATTTTTTCATATACATTGATATACTCCTACATTTTTTTAAAAGCATAAACATTGCTTATAAATATATGCAATTATAGCAAATATAAGCTATAATAATGATAAAAATATATTGGATTGATAAAAAACTGTAGCTGTACACAAGGTACCCATGGGGCACCCTAAAACTTTAAAGTGTTGCGTAACTCACAGAGATACATGCTTCCAAAGCAGACAAGGCATCAATTACTTCTCTATTGACCTGTCCATCTATGCGTACAATAGCTAAGGCTTGCTGTTTAGAGTCACGTCCAAGTCTAAAGTCAGATATATTAAGTTTATGTTCTGCCATAATTCTACCTACATCAGCAATGACGCCTGGTGTGTCTGTATTTCTAAAAAATATCATCGTACCTTTTGGGTCAACATCCAAAATGTACTCATCAATTTCAACAATACGTTGTACGGTATCATCAAATACTGTACCATCTATGTTAATAACACCTTCTGCTGTTGTTAGTTTGATGCCAACCTTGTTGGTAAAGCCAGAGTTATTAGGCTTGACTTCTTTAATTATTTCAATACCACGCTCATCTGCAACAAATTCCGCATTTACATAATTAACCTTATTACCAAGTGCTTCTGTTAATACGCCAACCGTTGCAAAAGTACCCATAGATTCTATATAATCAGATACAGGACCTTGTGCTATCACACGGATAGACTTTACAACAGACCTAGTTACTTGTGCAGACATATGTCCTATCTTTTGAATTAGTTCCAAGTATGGTCTTACAAAATCTGGTAATTCATTTTCTTTGATCGGCAGGTTGAGTGCATTAGGATACGAAATACCTTTAGCAGCTGCTATAGCATTTTCGGCAGCTTGAATAGCAATATTTCTTTGTGACTCTTTTGTATTTGCCCCAAGGTGTGGAGTCACAGTAACATTGTCAAAGTCAAGTAAAGGATGATTTGTAGCAGGTTCTTTGTTAAATACATCAATACCTGCTTTGGCTATCTTGCCATTTTTTAGACCTTCCAAAAGTGCGTCTTCATCAAAAAGACCACCTCTTGCACAGTTAATCAAGATTACACCATTGTTCATTTTATCTATTTCAAATTTACCTATCATGCCAATAGTTTCAGAATTTTTAGGTGTATGAATAGTGATGATATCACAAGCTAAAATATCTTCAAAATTTTTCGTATATCCTACATCTAAATCTGTAGCTTTACTTGCATCTACATAAGGGTCATAGGTCAAAACATCCATTTCAAAAGCTTTTGCTCTTTTAGCCACTCTTGAACCAATATTACCAAAACCAATAATACCAAGCTTTTTATCTTTAAGTTCAGTACCGTACCAGTCTTGTCTTCTCCATACACGGTCGAGTTTAAGATTGTTATGTGCATAAGGGAAAGATCTTACACATGAAAGCATATGCGTCATAGTAAGCTCAACGGCTGCTATAGTGTTTGCAGTTGGCACGTTCATAATAACAATACCTTGTTTACTAGAACCTGGTATATCTACATTATCTACACCAACACCAGCACGCACCACTGCTGTAATCTTTTTAGCAGATGCTAAAAATGCAACATCTACATCTGTTGAAGAACGTGTAATAGCAACATCTGCCAAAGGGATAATCTCAGTTATAAGTTTGTCTTTAGGCTCATCTGCTGCATTAATCAACTCTATTTCACTATCATTTTCTAAAATATCTAGTCCAACTTGATGAATGTGATCACACACTACAATTGTCTTTTTTGACATTGATTAACCTTTTTGTAAAGTTTTTAACATATTTAAAATAGGAGGAGTCATACGAGAGTCGTATTTCTCCGACTAGAGAAGCAAAGTGAAGTGATACCATTAAGTATGACTTCAGATTTAAAGAAGAATTTGCGTTTATTTATTAAATTTATCACCAAAGGCATCACCTAAAGTCATACTATCATCTTGGTCTAAGTTTAGTTGATCCATTGCTTCACGTTCTTCTTGACGCTCAAGTCTTTTTACTGAAACTCTAATTCTATCTGTATTAGCATCAATGAAAGAAATAACACCTTTAATTTCTTGACCTTTTTCAATTTCATCAATTTTAAGTGGTTGAAGATCTTCTGTTCTAATAAGTGCATCAACATTTTCTTTAAGTGCAATAAATACACCAAAGTCTTTTTTGTCTTTTACTGTACCTGTAACAATAGCACCATTTTTATGTGTTTGGGCAAATGCTTTTACAGGTGAAGCTTCAAGCGCTTTTTTACTTAATGAAATTTTTCCTGCATCTTTATCAATTTTGATAATTTTCACTTCAACTTCATCAGTAACCTTTAGCTCAGATTTTGCATTTTGTGATTTATCCCAAGAAATTTCTTGATTATGAAGAAGACCTTCTATGGTACCAACTTTTACAAATGCGCCAAAGTCTGTGATTGAAGTCACTGTACCTGTCACCACACCACCTACTCTATTTTCAGCAATAAATGCATCCATAGGTTTAGGAAGAAGATTTTTAAGACTTACTCTAAGTCTTCTTCCTTCTTTATCGATTTCAATCACTTCAACGTTGATATCAGTATTGTTCTCTAGGTAATCTTTAGGGTGTTTAACATTTTTATCCCAAGAAATTTCAGACACATGAAGGAATGCTTCAAGGTCTTCACCAAGATCAACAAATACACCATATGGTTCAATGTTAGAAACTGTAGCTGTTACTGTATCACCTACACCAATGATTGCATCAATATCAGCCCAAGGATCAGGGTTTGCATCTTTAATAGAAAGAGAAAGGTGTCTTTTCTTTTTGTCATACTCTAAAGCAATTACATTCACTTCATCACCTTCAACAAAATATTTGGAAGGGTTTACTGGGCCTTTGTGAGAAATTTGTGAATAATGAACCAATCCATCCATACCACCAACATCTACAAACATACCATAAGAAGTAATTTTTTTAATTGTACCAATTACTGCTTCTTTATTTTCAAGTAAGGTGCCAACAATTTCATCTGTTTTAGCTTTATCACGTTCAATGAGTTCTTTTCTTGAAACTACTACTGAACCTTTATCTTTATCTACTTTAACGATAACAGCTTTAACTTTTTTACCTTTTGCATCTATTTTAGAAGAAAGGTAAGAAAGCGTACGGGGCATGAAGAACTCTAAACCATCTACTTCAACTACGTATCCACCTTTATTGGTTTTAGTGATTACGCCTTCAATTATGTACTCTTGCTTATCATCATACTCAGCAATAAACTCATTCAGTGCAATTTTTGCTTGTGCTGCTATGTGGGAGATACGGCCTCTACCCATAGAAACAACATCAATTTCATCACCAACCTTAAAAGTAACTGTACCTTCTTCGTCTTTGATTTCATCAAGATTAAGGTTAGCATCTCTACCACCACCAATATCAACCACTGCTAAATTATCAGTCTCATCAATTTTAACAATTGTACCTCTAACTAAATCACTTTTTGACTCTGATTTTTTAAACGATTCCTCGAGCATCGCTGCAAAATCTTCTGTTTCATCTATTTCGAAATCTTCGAACTTCATACCTATCCTTATCTATAACACAAATTTTGCGTAATTATACCCATTTAACCATAAAACATACTTTATCATAGGAAATGTGATTAAATGTGCAATCTAAAAAGCCTCATATCTCATATTTTTTGTGTACTTGTTCCAAAATTTAAATCTGAAGTGCAATTTTTGAGTTGAAAAATTATACCTATTTCTACCTTAACCTGCCATTTTAAAACCATAAAAAGCTTCATTTGGAGTCTTCCAGTTCAGAGCTTTTCTTGCTCTGTTATTTAATTTGTCTTCAATCATTTTAATATGTTCTGCTGTAATATCATCAAAACTTGTTCCCTTAGGGATATATTGTCTGATTAGTCCATTGGTATATTCATTCAACCCTCTCTCCCAAGATGAATAAGGGTGACAAAAATAATGCTCATAATTTAAAGCTTTAGATATGTTTTTGTGATTAGAAAACTCCAGTCCGTTATCAGAGGTAATAGTATGAATTTTATCTTTTAATGATGACATGATTCTTATCGTTTCATTCTCAATATCAATAGCTTTTTTTAAAATTGAATTTATATCTTTATGATTTATACTATAATGTATAATAAATTTTCTTCCTTAGACAATACTTCTAAAATGATACTCATAATTTTAGAAGATTAGATAATCTTACATATATCTATACAAAGTGTACAAGAAATTTACTTAGAAATATTTTTAAAAACCTCAAAATATGTCGGAAATGTCTTAGAAGTACACTCAGGTTCATTAATCGTCACAGAAATAGGGTCTAATGCTAACAATGAAAAGCACATTGCCATTCTATGGTCATCATAAGTGTCTATGGCAGCATGATTTAGCTGTGCAGGAGGGGTTATTTTTAGGTAGTCTTCACCTTCTTCTACCTCTGCTCCTACTTTACGCAGCTCTGTAGCCATGGCAGAAAGTCTATCGGTTTCTTTTACACGCCAATTATAGATGTTTCTTAGCGTTGTAGTACCTTTAACAAAAAGTGCCATAGTAGCAATGGTCATAGCCGCATCTGGTATATGATTAAAATCCATATCTATTGCTTCCAATGTGTCTCTTTTTACTGATACATATGTTTCTCCCCACTCTACACTTGCACCCATCTTTTCAAGCACATCTACAAAGGCAATGTCACCTTGTATGCTATTTTTACCTATGCCTGTTACCTTAACTGTTCCACCTTTTATAGCGGCTGCTGCTAAAAAGTAAGAGGCTGAAGATGCATCTCCTTCAACCATAAAATGCTCCACTGCCTTATATGTCTGCCCTGCTTTTATAGTAAAGGTTTTATAGTCACTATTGACTACCTCAACACCAAAGTCTTTCATGATATTTAAGGTGATGTCTATATAGGGCTTAGAAACAAGTTCTCCTACAATAGTAATGCGTGTATCATTTTTAGCCAAAGGAGAAGCCATAAGTAAGGCCGTTAAAAACTGACTCGATATAGCAGCATCAATACTTACTTCACCACCTTTAAGACCCTGTGCTTGTATGCGTAATGGGGGGTAGCCTTCATTTTCTAAGTACTCAATATTTACACCCATTTGACCTAATGCATCTACAAGATGCCCTATAGGTCGCTCTTTCATACGAGGCTCACCCGTAAGCGTAAATGTTCCCTCACCTAAACACAAGGCGGCACATAATGGACGCATGGCAGTACCTGCATTGCCCAAAAAGAGTTCTTTTGGCTCCACAGATGAAATTGCCCCAGCATTACCCATAATGGTACATTCTGTTTTGTCTTCTGACAAGGTATATTTCACACCCAATTCTTTTAAGGCATTCAACATATGCCTTGTGTCATCGCTTTCTAAAAGATTACTTATTTTACTTGTACCAACTGCTAAAGAGGCAAGAAGCAAAGCACGGTTAGAAAGACTTTTTGAACCAGGAAGGTTTATCTCTCCTTCTATTTTATGGATGGGTTTTAGGGTAAGTGTATTCATTTTAAACTTCTATCTTTTTTATTGCTTGAATTTTTGAAATCACATTTTGCACAACCCAATCAGGTGTAGATGCCCCTGCTGAAATACCACATAATTGTTTTTCTTTAAACCACAAAGCATCAAGTTCTGTTTCATTTTCTATAAGGTAAGAGTTATCACAATCACGTTTTGAGATGCTATGTAACTGCTTGGTATTTGAAGAGTGTTTCCCCCCAATGACTACCATCACATCTGCTTCTTTTGCCAACTCTGCTGCTGCATCTTGGTTTTCAAAGGTTGCATTACAAATAGTATTGAACACCCGTATTTCTTTTCGTGTGCTCATCAAGGCTGTAACTATTTTTGCAAAGTCTTCAGGTTTTTTAGTGGTTTGAGAGACTACTGCTACTTTCCCTCTAAGAGGGAGTGCTTCTAGCTCTTTGGGTTCAAGCACAATAAAAGCATCTTCCAAATCTTGTGCATAAGATACCACACCTCTTATCTCAGGGTGCTCTTTGTCACCAAAGATTACTATGCTGTATCCATCTTCACTCATTTTTTGAACGATATTTTGCGGTGTGGTCACATAAGGGCAGGTTGCATCTATGACTTTATGCTCTTTAGCTTCAAGCTTTGCTAGTTCATTTTTGGGGATGCCATGTGTACGAATGACTACAGTACCATCTTCTTCAATATCTTCAAGCCTCTCAACAAGTCCTATGTTAAAACCAGCCTTTAGTCTATTAATTTCATCTTTATTATGAATGAGTGGTCCGTAAGTAACTGAACCTTTATGCTCTTCTGCTATCTCAATGGCTCTTTTTACACCAAAACAAAACCCATAAGAAGATGCTAGTTGTATTTTCATAGTATGTTTACCTCAACTCTGCTTCGCACTCATTTTCAAGTGCTGACATTATTTTACCCATTAGCAACTCAATATCTGCATCTTCAAGTGTTTTCTCCATAGACTGTATGAAAAAACGAATGGTTAAAGACTTTTTGTCTCCTAGCTTTTCATCTTCATAAATGTCAATTGGGTAAATATCTTTTAGCATATCTAAATCAAGTCTATTTAAAACTTTAGCTACATTATAGTACTGCATCGACTTGTCTATGACTATAGAGAGGTCTTTATAGACCCCTTGAAACTTTGAAATTGCCACAACATTAATATGTGCAGGCAATAAAACATCAAAATCAATCTCAGCAATAAAGGTTACAGGAATACCAAAGGATTCTTGTACTGTAGGATGAAGCTTAGAGATAAAACCACACACTTCAGCATCTATTATAATATTGCCTGACTGATAAGGATGTATAAGTCCATTTTCATAGCTACAAGGTTCAAGCGTAAAAGCACCAATAACTGCCGATACTTTCTGTGTAAATGTTTCAAAATCTATTGGCATAGGTTTACCTGCATTTTGAACCATTTCACCCTCACATTGCCCTGAAAAAACAAAAGAAATCACTTCACTTTGTTCTCTTTTTGAAGTAAATACAGCACCTATTTCAAAAAGAGGTATAGACTTCTTCGTATAACTCACATTACGCTTTACAGCATTTAGTAAATTTATGAGTATGGTACTTCTAAGCGTATTTAACTCTTCAGCTATTGGGTTTGCAAGTGCTAATGCTTCTTTGGTCACAGGGAATGCATACTTCTCTAAAAGTGTCTTATCTGAAAATACATAAGAAACATTTTCATAATACCCTGCACCTACTGCACGGTTTCTAAACTCTTTCTTGGCTTTATATCTTGTCGTTACATCATTGAGTCGTGCTTTTTCTGCAAATACAAAAGGTTTTGCTTCAATGTTATCTATGCCGATAATACGGACTATCTCTTCTGCTATGTCTTGAATATGTTTGATGTCATGTCTAAAAAGTGGTATCAATGCAGCTACCTTGTTTTCAGACATTTTTGAGATATCAAATCCAAGCTTTTTCAATATATTCACAATCTTAGAAATGTCAACGCTCATACCAATAATAGAAGAAATTTCTTCTGCATCTACAACGACTGTCTGATGTTCACGTTCTACTTTAACATTTAAAGAACCCTCATAACACGATATGTCAGTATATCTATCCATCAAGGAAGCCAATAAGGAAAGTCCAAATGACATATTGGGGTTCGAACCACGTGATGTCTTATAGTACAAGCTGTCTGTTTTTAATTTTTCTACAGAAATAGCTTCAACCAAAGTGTCAGGATGCATATAACTGGCTTCAATCAAAATCTGCTTACATGTATCATCTGCTTGCATCTTTTGATTTACACCTACAATAGAAGCCATTTTCCCATTGGTAACTATTTCAATAATCCCTTTACTTCTAGCCTTAGGCAAGACCACAATTTTATTTTCATCATTACGAAACTGTTTACTGTCGTATGCACGTAATATCACTCCCGTAGTATGCGTAGCATAGGCAAGGAAAGAAGCCAATATACTCTCTGCCTCCACAGCTACCATTGCCAAACGTAAATTCACCAAAAAACTACTTTTAAATGATTCAATAGATGCCAATTTGTAACATAAATCAGCGTCCATCTCACCTTCTATATGAATCTCTGCTTCTCTTGCAATGCCTAGTTTCATCTTCTCTTCTGGATTATGCACAAAAGGTTTTATACTGATGTTAAGTGCAGCAGACAAGTCTCTTGCCACACCATACACAGATAGACAGTCCCCTCTGTTTGCAGTCAATTCAAGTTCAATAATCGTATCTACTATAGCGTCATACGCACTTAGCGTATTTCCAACTTTTAAGTTCCCAATACTATCATCTAGTATCATTATGCCTTTGCCCATGGCTGGTAATCCAAGTTCAGATGATGCACAGACCATCCCCTCCGACTCAACGCCCCTAAGTTTGGCATGTTTTATTTCAAAATTTCCAGGAAGTACTGCACCTATGCTTGCTACTGCTACAAATTTCGCGTCTTTTACATTGGCCGCAGCACATACTATCTGTCTCACGCCTGAACCCACATCTATCTGGCAGACATTCAACTTGTCTGCGTCAGGGTGTTTTTCTACAGAAAGTATCTTGCCTATGACTACTTTTTCATCTATTTTTATCTCTGAGATATTATCAACTTCTAGCCCAATACTATTAAATATCTCATAAAGCTTCTCATTAGAAATATTAGAAAGGTCTATGAATTCTTGTAACCAAGATCTTGTAATTATCATCTAAACTGCTCCAATAGTCTTATATCACCTTCAAACAGGCTTCTTAGGTCTGGTATCTTATGCATAAGCATTGCAAAACGCTCTACACCTAAACCAAAGGCATAACCACTTACATCTTCATAACCTACAGCCTTAAATACATTGGGGTCAACTATCCCACAGCCAAGTACTTCTAGCCAACCTGTATGTGAACATATACGACAGCCCTTAGCTTCACAAAAGATACAAGATATATCTACCTCAGCAGATGGCTCGGTGAATGGAAAGAATGAAGGTCTAAAGCGTACTTCAACCTCACCAAACATGTATTGTAAGAAGTCTGTCAAAATCGATTTTAGATTTGCAAAACTCACTTTACCTTTTTCATCTACCACCAGCCCTTCTACTTGGTGAAACATTGGTGTATGTGTCACGTCAAAGTCACGTCTAAAGACCGTACCAGGCGCTATCATACGAAGGGGAGGTTTTCTATCAAGCATTGTGCGTATCTGCACAGGTGAAGTATGTGTTCTAAGTAAGCTAGCATCTTTAAAGTAAAAAGTATCTTGCATGTCACGTGCAGGATGGTACTTAGGAAGATTTAAGGCTTCAAAGTTATGAAAATCGTCTTCTACCATGGGACCAGATTCTACTGCGAAGTTAAGTGCCACAAAATAGTCTATAATTTTGTCCATTGTCTCCATGACAGGATGCAAGGCACCTTTTTGTGCTAAAGTGCCATAAAGCGATACATCTATGGCTTCAGATTTAAGTACTCTTTCTATCTCTTCAGATTTTAAGACTTCATAACGTACATCAAAAGCACTTTGTAATGTTGCTTTGTTTTTATTGAGTTCCTTAGCAAAGGCTTTTTTCTCAGGACCAGGCACATCTTTCATCTTAGCAAACTCTGCGCTCAAGACACCTTTTTTACCAAAAAGTTCTATACGCACCTTTTCTAAACTCTCAAGGCAATCAGTCTGTATGATTTTTTCTTCTAATTCTTTCATAAAACCTCTATATGACTTTAATAATTATCGTGATTTTATCCAAATGTTGCTAACACTGTGATTTATTAATTATTTTCTGTGTTATAATCAAAGTATCAAACTTCCTTAAAGGACATAATCATGTGTATTTTTTGTAAAATAATAAACAAAGAACTGCCCAACAATTCTGTAGCAGAAAATGAGAACTTTTTAGCCTTCCATGACCTCCATCCCAAAGCTCCTATCCATGTACTCATCATCCCTAAACATCACGTGGACTGCTTTCAAGATGTCAGTCCAGAAACGATGGCAGGCATGACAACATTCATCCAAGAAATTGCAAGTAAAATTGGGGTTGATAAAACAGGCTACAGACTCATCACAAACAATGGTGAGGATGGAGGGCAAGAGGTAGAACACCTACACTTTCATATGTTAGGTGGCGCTAAAATTCCTTGGGATCATTCACATGAGGATGCTCATAAGAGTTTGTAGGGTTCAACCCTAGGCATCAATTTCTTGAAGTTTCAATTCATAACGAGCCACAATCTCCTCATCTATCTCCAAAGCAATCTCTAGCTTTTCAAAGAAAGCATCAATTTCTTGTTGCACAAGACCCACCTTTTTGGAATGTTCCATGATGGCATCATTGTCCCCAGAATTTGATGCTTTTTCTAGTGCTACATTTTTAAGAGCCATTTGGATTTCTAGTTTTTCTATCTTTTCTTCACAGTCTTTTATCTCTTTTGTGTAGATTTTACGCTCATCATTGCGTTCTT
>CAZEUM010000011.1:0-15565 GCA_964514765.1 uncultured Sulfurovum sp. | reverse complement strand
AGCAAAGGTATTATGAAGCGTTCTAATCACCCTTTGGACAAACTTCATGCCTTTAACTATAATATTCAAGAACATATGCCTTACCTTCAAGCAATTCCTCTTTCCTCTGCAAAAAATCTCAATCAATTTGAACTCAAAAAAAACCGTTACGATACCATACGAGAGGGGACGCTCATTTTTACGATGATACTCTCTGCTATTAATGCAAAAAGTGTCATATCCAGTGCTGCAGGAGTAAGAGAAGGGGTCTTTTTAGAGCAACTTCTTAGAGATGACAAGTTACAATTTCCCCCAAGTATAAACCCTAGTATAGATTCTATTTTAGATAGATTTGATCCTTTGGTAAACATAGAAAGAAAGAAAAAATCAAAACTTAAAATGGCTTCAAAACTTTATGAGATATTACAAGATGAAATTCAAGACAAAAAAATGTATAAAGAAGAACTTTTATGGGCACTAAAACTCTCCAGCATAGGGAAAACACTAACCATTTACAATTCACACCAACATGCATTTTATATTGCGATGCAGGAGTTGAACTATGGGTTTAGCCATGAACAGAGTTTACTCGTTGCCTTACTTTTACGTATGCACGGAAAAGAGTTATTACACAAACATCTTTTTCAAAGTTTCAAAGCACTCTTGCCAGAAAAACAAACACTATTATGGCTAAGTTTTATCTATACGCTCAGTATATTGTTACATGAGGCTTCTAATGCGGCTAAAATAGAATTTACCTACAGCAATAGAACCCTAACTATACACGCTAACAAACCACTCTACCTAGCAAAAGAACAGATAGAATCTTTGGAAAAACCTCTGCCTTTTGCCATTATTATTAAAGATGAAAGCAAAATACCTAAGAATAAAACTTTAGGTATAGTTTAGCTTATTATTAAAATTGTGCTCCCATAGAGAATTCAAAGACTGCTGTATTGTCACCTATTTGGGCATCAATAGCATGAGAGAAAACAAGGTTTATTAAGCCAAAGGCTGATTGCCACTCTATAACCACACCTGTAGATGATCTAGCCACTACACTATGCTCTAGTTCCATGTATCGACCATCTATTACAGCACCATCAGATGAAATTACCCCATGGTCATAAAAAAATGCCAATCTCATTTTGGCTGCTTCTGAAAGAGGTACACTAGCCTCTAAACTTGTTGAAGCACGCTCAGTACCCCCAACCAATCTTCTGTGACCACTTGCATCTAGAAAATAAGGTGACAAGGAAAATTGATCATATCCCCTCACTGAACCCATGCCTCCCATAAAAAGTTTTTCTGCAATTGGCAACTTACTGGCGTCTTCCCTATGAATATAAGTAGCTCTAGCCTTAAAACGTAAAATAAGGTCATAATCAATCCAGTCAGCCAAGCCATAATAGGTACCAAATCTTCCGCTTCCTCTTACAATATTTCCATAAGTATTTGTACCTCCTTCCATTGTTGGGTACTCTCCACTAAGGTGACCATATTCAAAATTCATTATGGCTTTCATCCCTGTTCTTGGCACAAAGAAGTCATCAGTATTGTCAAAATTTACAGAAGAAAAAATAGAAGTCTTTGAATATTGATCATTAAACAAAAAATTTCCTCCAATAGGGTTGGCAGCAGCTTCTTCACTAACGACAGACTGATTGTCCGCATATCCAAGACCTACTGAACCATGAAAATATCTCATAAATTCTCTTCCCAATGTAAGAGAAGCACCTGTTGAATCTTCTGAAAAATCTATAAAATTCATTTCTCTCTTGTGGAAATTTACTCCAAAACTATATAAACTATCCCATACCCTAGGGTTAATAAAAGAAAGGTTAGCATTTTTAGAAACACGTGAAAATTCAAACCCCAAAGTAGTGTTAATACCTGAGCCAAAAATATTCCTATCTGCAACAGAAGCATTCACCATGAAGCCCTCAAAAGACCCGAACCCACCACCTGCAGAAATGGTTCCCGTGGAAGTCTCTTTTACTTTTACAAGAAGGTTTATCTTGTTGCCAGCAAGTCTTTCAGTTTGAATATCTATTGCTTCAAAAAAACCTGTTCTACCTAAAGCAGATTTTGAATCTTTAAGATCTTTAGCGCTAAATGTATCTCCTGGAGCAAGAAAGATATAACGACGGATAACCCTGTCTTTTGTTGTATCATTCCCCGAAATAACAACATCATTAATTGTTACAATTTCACCTTGATCTACAACATACTCTAAATTAATAATTTTTTGTTTTGGATCTTTATGCATTTGAGGGGCAACCTTTACAAAAGCATAACCAAGGTTACCTACTTTTTCTTCTAAGCTTGCAATGTCTTTACGCATACGCTTCACATTAAAAATTTTACCTGAGGTAAGGATGAGGTCTTCTTTTAGTGTTTCACTATTTAAACCTTTAACAGACTGTGTCACAGAAATAGTTCCAACACGGTACTGTATCCCTTCTTTTACCTGATAATCTACCTCTGCATGATATGAGCCAAAATCCACACGCATCAGTGGTTTAGAAACATAAGCATCTAAATACCCTCTTTGCATAAAAACATCTTTTACCCTGTAAGCATCATATTCAAGTTGGTCTACAGCAGCTTCCCCAGAATTTCTCCAAGGCATCCATCCAAACATATCTGCTTCTTTATTGGCAAGTTCTCGTTCAAGATCCTCTGTAGCTACTTTAGATGCACCTACAAAATTTATCTTTTTAATAATGATTTTTTCACCTTTATTCACATCAAAAACAATAGAAACAGAGGTCTTACCTATCTCCGTTTTTTCCACTTCTACCACGCTATCATAATAGCCTTGGCTTTCAAGTTTTGCAATAAGTGCTTTTTTAGCTTTTTTAATACGTCTTTCATCAAATAGGTCACCTTTTTTAAGTCCTATGCCTTCTAAGAGTTTTTTACCATCATCTCCTGTGCCAAATCCTTTAATATCAATATTGGCAATAGCCACTTTTTCTTCAAAATGGTAAATAAGTACCCCACCCTGTCTGTCTACCCATACATCTTTAAAATACCCCTGTGAAAAAAAGTTTTTAATAGAGTCATTAATCTTTTCACTGTCCATCTCTTCGCCTATATGAATACCACTAATTTCTTTTGCCATAGTAGGAGAAAGATGTGCCAGTCCTTCAAACTTTATTTGTGTAACTTTTTGGGCTGAGAGGAAAGAAACCAAAAGTATCCAATAAAGTAGGAACTTAAAAATGGTTGTATTTTGTGTCATACAGGTGGACCTTAAAATAATTTGCTATTATTTTATCTTTTTTTCAATAAGAGGCTCATAAGAAGCAGATAAAACAAAAAAATCATGTTATACTCATGCAAAAAATAATGGGATACAGTGTATGGCAAAAATAAAAGTCGGAATTGTTGGTTTAGGACTTATGGGAGGTTCTTTAAGTTTGGCACTTAAAAAACTCTCACAAGACTATTACTTTATCGGCTTAGACCACAATACACTCCACTGTACACAATCACTTGAATTAGGTCTTGTAGATGAAATTGCCTTATCTCTAGCAAACCTAAAAAATTGTGATATCATTTTTCTAAGTATCCCTGTAGATGGCATCATTTCTGTAGCACAGAATTTAGGCACTTTAGATGAGAAATGTACAGTCATTGACCTAGGAAGTACCAAGGAAAAAATCTCACTCTCCATTCCCCCAGAAATTAGACATAATTTTGTCACAGCTCACCCCATGACAGGTACTGAAAAGTTTGGTCCAAGAGCAGCGCTTGAAGATTTGTATAGAAATAAAGTAATTGTACTTTGTGACATCAAAAAAAGTGGGAAGCACCAAGAAAAGGTAGCCAAAACACTGTTTCAAGCCATAGGTATGAAGCTCGTATGTATGGGTGCAAAAGAACATGATAGACATGCAGCTTTTATTTCACATATGCCCCATGCTCTCTCTTACGCACTTGCAAATTCTGTGATACAACAAGAAGATTCGGAAAGTATTGTTGCCCTTGCTGGTGGTGGATTTAAAGATATGAGTCGCATCGCCCAATCATCAGCAAACATGTGGGAAGATATTTTTAGACAAAATAAAACAAATGTACTTGAATCCATTCAAAGCTTTCAATTAGAACTAAAAAAATGCCAAAGAATGGTAGAAAATGAAGAGTGGGAAGCACTCAATACTTGGATGGCTAAGGCAAATACCTTGCATGACATACTTTAGACAAATTCCCTCCCCCTTGTTTTTAACACTTTTATTTTTATATTGATTTTAATCAAGATACCTTAGACTATTTCGAGATACAATTTCTCATTATTTAAAGGAGTCTATAATGCTTATAGCAAAAAATGATGTACAACAAGTCTCAAATCCACAAAGCTGAACATGACACAATGCGAGGAAAAGTGAAAGATCTTCAAGAAGATTGGGATAAAAATAAAAACCCTGCTATAGTCCAAGCATTTTTAGAAGGTGAGTTTAAAAAGTGGATTGTACTGCATGTTGCTAGATGGGATTCTGAAACTGCCATGCATATAGGTGACCATTATGTAAGGATTTCTTTCAAGGGGCTATGGAACTGGGACTGTAAATAAACTGTGCAAACCCACTTTTTTACCTAAATTCAGTTAAAGTATTAATGGCATCTCTAAAAATGCCCAGCAAATAATCAAATCACATTAGAAATCTTAAATCTGTCAAGTATTACCCAATGTTACAAAATAGCAGTATTTAGCTATAATCCTAAAAATGCAATATTACAAGGTAGATATATGCAAAAAAAACAGACAAAAGTCTTCTTCATGCCTATTTTGCTTATAGCTGTCCTTAATGGATGTACAGGTAGCGAAGTCATGCCTAATAATGCCACCCAAACAGGTGCTGTTGCTGGTGCACTAGCAGGCTCAGTAATAGGCTATAACTCAGGAAATAGTAGTGGAACAAATGCGGCTGTCGGTGCACTTATTGGTACAGCTCTAGGTGCAGGAGTAGGTAGTATGGTTGATAACCGTAACCCTGAACCACAACAGACAGGCGGATGGCAATAATCCCCATACGAATACTTAGAAGGAGCACAATATGACAAAAATTAAACTATTTGTTGTTGCTACAGCAACTATTTTTATGCTAGGAGGTTGTTACAATCAACCAGGACTCGTACAAGATGAAAGTTATAACCGCACTAAAACAGGTGCAGCAACAGGTGCTCTTGCAGGTGCTATGATAGGTTACAATACAGGTAATCGTAGTGCTAAATCTGCTATTGTAGGGGGACTTCTTGGTGCTGCCCTTGGTGGTGGCATTGGATACAGTATGGACAATCAAGCCAATGAGGTAGCACGTGCACTAGGTACAGGACTTAACAATGATCCTTTGGCTGCTCTTGATCCAAATAACAATATCATTGTCTCAAAAACTGATACCTATGTTAAAATTATGTTTAGAGACCCTATGATGTTTGCAAGCAACTCAGCAACCTTGCAAGCTAGATCAAAAGCCAAGGTACAAAAAGTAGCTACGGTCTTAGCAAACTACCCAGAAACAGTTATAGCTGTCGCAGGATTTACAGACAATACAGGAAGCTTCCAGCACAACCAAAAGCTTTCACAAAGACGTGCAAATTCTGTAGCGAATCTACTTTCAAGAAATGGCAGACCATTCACAAAAGGATGCTCATACAACAAAGCCATAGCGCCAAACAATTCTGCAAAAAACAAAGCACTTAACCGACGTGTAGAAGTCTACCTCTATGCCGATAAGAACAATATGTCTGACCCTTGCCTTTAGGCTTCGATTACTTTAAGGTGCCAAGCATACGCATGGCACCTTCAGTATTTAAAGTACCGGAAAAGTATTGATCTTCAACACTTTTAATCGTCTTAAGTAATTTCTTACGCAACACTTCACCTCTCAATCTCTCTTTGGCAAATACTTTCATATCTTCAAAATTAGGGAAAAGAAGTAAAAAATCCTCTTTTAGTGCAGAGGCGTTCCATGCACCCAATTGTACAATATCAGTTTGCCCTGTTACATCAAGTATAGAACGCCCAATACTGTCTGTACTTTGAAATGCATCATATTTATGCTCATCAGTATATGCCTGATTTGCATATTTATCATCTTCAGCCTGTATATCACCAATAAAACTGGTAATAAAATAAAGAAAACCAATGCCAATTGCAATAAAAACCATTAAACTCTTGTCCATAATAAAATCCTATTATAATTTATAGTGAAGTATACAATAAATTTTAAAATATGTTAAGAAGTGCTTTGGTCCAAATAGCGAAATACCAAAACAAGAAGTACTGTATTGCAGGATAAAAGAAAAACGAAAGTGACACTTTAAAAATACAAGCCAAATAATTGAGTAATTCTTGGATATTTTCCAGTATTTCATCCATCATACTTGTGCCAATTTACATTATATGGGTTCACTCGTGGAGAATGTTTAGAGTTGGTATAATTTTAATTTCATCTTTGTACTTATTTTTTTATTTGTATTTTGCAATATCTTTTGGCTCTTTAGCGTTAAACTCATAATCAAGTATTTTCATTGTTGCAGAGTGTAGCAATGCACGTTTTGCCTGCGAAGGACTTCCGTACTGTTCATCTCCTACTACAGGGTGACCAATATGTGCTAAATGTACACGAATCTGATGGGTACGTCCAGTAGTGATTTCTATATGTACTTTAGATTTTTTCCCTTGTAGCTCTTCAGGCTTTACAACAGTATGTGCCTTTTTACCACGTACTGGGTCTATAAGCGAAAATGCTTTTCCTTTTTTGATGGTAAAAATAGGCTCATCTATCACTACTTTTTCGTAGAGCACACCTTCTATCCATGCCACATAATGTTTTTCTACTCTACGTGCTTTAAATTCTTTGATGGCTTTGTCTATAAAAACTCTGTTTTTACCTAAAAGCAATACCCCTGAGGTATCACGGTCAAGTCTGTGTAAAAGTTCTGCACCCTCTATGGCATCTTGAATTTCATAAGAGTCTACCTGTGCTGGTTTGTTTATGGCGATGATGTCCTCATCTTGATAGAGTATCTCTATGTCTTCAGGGTATTCTATGCGAAAAAAGGTCTCTGTGTGTATGTCTGCACGGGCAATTTTTACTTTTTTATCTTCCACAAATACAATCCCTCTGTCTATGAGTTCTTTTGCTTTTTTGTTTGAGATGCCTTGTTGTAATGCCAATACTTTGTATGCTTTGTCTGTTGCCATGTGGTCTTTCCTTTGGGCACAGTTATCTGCACCTTGCATTTATGATGAAATCATACCATAATGGCACTTCCAAAGCCTATTTAGGATATGATTTTATATATCACCTTAGACAAGGTATCAAGGAAAAAAAATGAAACATAGTCTTATCATCGTTGCACATCCAAAAAAAGAGAGTTTCTCTTTTGCTATGGCAGAAACATATAAAATAACCTCAGAAGAAAAAGGGAACACAGTAGAAATACTTGACTTATATAGAGAGTCACATCAACAGTTTTTTTTCACTTATGAAAATATCAATGCGCTTCAAACAGATGAAGCTATGAAATATTATCAGGACAAGATTACACAAGCAAATGAACTTGTCTTTGTATTTCCCTGCTGGTGGGGTTCTTTTCCCGCCATTTTAAAGAACTTCTTTGACTGGAACCTCTCCAAAGATTTTGCCTTCAAATATGTCAATTCAAAACCCAAAGGATTGCTCAGTGGAAAAACGGTAAAAATTTTTACAACCACAGGAGCCCCTGAATCTATCCATACACTAAGCAGTGCCAATAAAAGACTAAAGTATATGGTAAAAGAGCAAATTGTAGATTTCTGCGCCATGAAGTTAGATGGTTTTCATATTTTTGGTGGAGTAGATACTTCAGCTAAGAACACAGATGAGATTTTAGAGAGTATCAAGAAGGCTATTTAAAATAGGTGATATATCACTTCTATCTGTAATCTTGGTGGCTTTTAACAAGTCATGTTGAGAAAGTCTACGTGAAAGGTTAAAGGCTTCCACTATAGCAATACCCTCCACTGCTTCAAAAATATCTTTTTGGTTAAAGTAGTGTTTTCCAGAAATAATTTTACATCCAAACTGCGCCGCTTCTGCTGCATTGTGTCCACCGATGGGTTTAAAGGCACCACCTAAAATGACAATGTCCGTAATGGCATAAATATTCACCAACTCACCCAACATATCTACCAAAACAATGTCATTATCAAAACTATCGTTTTGCGAATACCTATGCCAACTTAAACTTTCTCTTTGGCAAAACGTATGTATTGTCTGGGCTACAGCATCAAAACGTTCGGGGTGTCTTGGTACCACAACAAGTGTTGCATGTTTATGTTCTTTTTTAAAGTCCAAAAAGGCAGAGAGTATCAATGCTTCTTCACCTTTATGTGTACTTGCGGCACACACAAGTAGGTCTTTTGGTTTATCCAATTTTTTACTCACTTCAGGCAATTTTGCAAGTTTAATATTTCCCGTGACCACAACATTGCTAGCCCCTAAAGACTCTAAACGCTCTTTGTCCTTTTGCGTCTGTGCATAAACTTCATCTATATGTTTAAATATCTGTTTGTAAAGCCATGTAATACGCTGATATTTAGGAAAAGACCTGTCAGACATCCGTGCATTGATAAGGAGAGTTTTAGCACCTCTTTTTTGTGCCAAAGCAAACAGCAGATACCAAAACTCAGCCTCCATCACCACTAAAGCTTTTTGAGGCTTCATCCAAAAAAAAAGTAAGGCTTCAAAAGGAAGATACCTGCTCTGCTTTGTGTAAGAAGAGATAGCTTCAAATCCAGTTTGTGTAGTAGTACTTATACGCAAAAGTTCTTGCGGCAGTGCATCCACTAAAGGTTTTAGGGCTTTTGCCTCACCAAAACTACAAGAGTGAAACCAAATACCATCTTTTTTAAAGGCTGTGTTTTCCCATAAAAAAAATCGTGCTGGAATGGAAGTTTTATATTTTGTTTTTAAAGAAAAAAGGAGTAAAAAAGGAAAAGCTACAAGGTAAATAAGGAAAGAGACTAAAGTGTAAATAAATAAAAACAACTTTGCCTCCATACACGCAGGGTGAGCTTTTAAAGCCCATCCTATAAAACTTATACTTCTGCCGTTACAGGCTCAATATAAAGAATTCTTCCACAGTGAGGACAGTTACAAATTTCATCTGCTCTAATCACTTCTGAATATGTTTTGTCATTTAGTTTCATGTGGCAGCCGTAACACGCTTGTTTTTTTACAGGAACAACAGCTGTATTGCCTGCCCATATACGAATTTTTTCATAAAATGCAAGAACTTTTTGCTCAATGTTTCTACTAAGCTTTTCTCTTTTAGCAAAAAGTGCACTTTTACTTTTTTCAATGGCTGCTCTATCGACTGACACCGTTTTATTAAGCATAGAAAAGTCTGATTGAAGTGTTGTTACTTTTTCACTTGCTTCTTGTAAAAGTGATGTTTTTGTTGCATTTATACCTTGAAGTCTTTCTATCTCTTCATTTGCAAAAGTCATTTTCTCTTTTGCAATATCTTCTTCCAAAGAGAGTGCTTTCATCTCTTTTTCTGTACTAATCTCTTTTAACTTTACAGCATTTGACTTTAATTTCTCATTTAAAAGTATCAATTGCTCATAAAAGCTTTTGACTCTACCTTCATTTTCTACTATATCTTTATTTAAAGTATTAAGTTCTATTTGTGCAGTATCAATCTTTTTTTGCATTTTTGCTAATTTTTTATCTGCAACTTCTAGCTGAGGTGCATAAGCATCTATGGCTTGGTCGTTTTGTGAAAGCTCTATAAATTCATTTAAGTGTTTGTTCAATCTCTGTCCTTTAAGGTGTTAAGGGTATTTCTGCCATTATGCAGAAGTATTAAGAATCTATCTCTGTATGAAATGGATTTTTAGAATTTGCAATTATAGCCAAAATAGGTAAAACTTTCAATTCTTCTAAAAGTATCTCTGCAAAAAACTTCTCAGATTCATAATGTCCTATGTCTATAAGCATCAAATCTTCACTCATCGCTTTCATCGCATCATGGTATTTTATGTCCCCCGTTAAAAAACAATCTGCTTCTACCTCATCCATCAAAGAAGTACCTGCACCTGTACATAAAGCGAGAGAAGTGATGTTTTCTTTTTTCCCTACCACCCTAAGTGTCGGTAAATTTAATTTTTCTTTTATATGTTTTAAAAGTGCTTTATACTTCCATTCACCATTTGCTATACAAAGAAATAAATTTTGAGACACTAACTTCAATTCTAAAACTTTTTCAAAAACATATTTATTGAGATGTGTTTGGTCAAAGTTAGTATGAAGTGCTATACATGAGTGATTTTTTTGTATCATTTTTTCAAGTAAATTAGAAGGGTATTTAGCAAAATCTAGTTTCCCAAGTTTATCAAAAATAAGTGGATGATGCAACACAAAAAGTGACCCCTCTTTAGCCTCTTCTATCATGTCAAAATCTATGTCTAAAGAAACAACTATCTGAGATACCTCACGTGACATCTCTCCTACTATAAGCCCAGAATTGTCCCATTTTTCTTGCAATTCAAAAGGACTTATCTTATCTAAGTGATTATAGATTTCTTGTAGTTTCATCATATACTTTGTCTCTTTTTTAGTATTATAGCATATCTAAAACTATGTCGCTTATTTTAAAATGGTTAAAGATACTGTGCTAAGCTACCTTTTTATTCGTACATAAATAAAAAATGGCATAGAGTTGCTTTCATTACAGATACAGGCTACATTAATATCATCATTACTAAACAAGGACAATATCATGAAAAAAACCTTAAAGTTAACAACTTTTTTATTTACTATCTTCTTTGCTCAATCTTCTTTTGCTAGTGGGACAACTCCTGCCCCAAAAACTGTAGAGGGTACAACAAGCATTAGCAGCATTGAAGCAAAAAAAATGTTTGATGAAGGTGTATTGTTTATAGATACGCGAAGAGCCAATTTTTTCAAAGAAGGTCACATCCCTAAAGCTATAAATATTAGCACACGATACGACCTTAGCAAAGAAGCACTAGAAAAAGTTATGAAAAAAGATACAAAAACTATTTTCTATTGTCATGGTGCATTTTGTCCTGCAAGTTCAAAAGCTTTAGAACGAGCGCTTAACTGGGGCTTTACCAATCTATATTATTACCGTATGGGAATGAACGAATGGAAAGAATTAGGTTACCCTGTTACAATAGGTACAAAGTAGGTTAACTACAAGTAAAAAACCTCATCCCAGGAAGTCTGTCGGATTAATACTAAACAGGACAGTCTCCTAGCATTTTACCCTAGCAGATTTTTCCATCACCTGATTATTTAGTTCTTCTTTATAAGAAATGATTGCTTCACGTATTTTTTCATCTCCCACAGAAACTATCTGTGCAGCCAAAATACCTGCATTTTTAGCTCCATTTAAAGCTACTGTAGCCACAGGTACACCTCCAGGCATTTGTAGTATGGAGAGTATGGAGTCCCAACCGTCTATGGAGTTGCTTGATTTTATGGGTACACCTATGATGGGAAGTGGTGACATGGAAGCTACCATACCAGGCAAGTGTGCAGCCCCACCTGCTCCTGCTATGATGACTTGTATGCCGCGTTTATGGGCATTTTTGGAGTACTCAAAAAGTTTTTCAGGGGTTCTGTGAGCTGAGACAACGTCAAGCTCATAGCCTACACCAAATTGTTCTAACATCTTTGCTGCTTCTTGCATTACTGGAAGGTCTGAGTCTGAACCCATAACTATACTTACCACTATATTATCTGCTACTACTTTGGACATGATTTTACCTTTAGTAATTTTTTTACTTCTTCTGCTTTTATACGTGCTTCTTCAACGCTATTGCCTAGTATGGTTACATGCCCCATCTTTCTTGATGGTCTTGTTATTTTCTTACCATATAGGTGAATTTTTACCCCATCTATTGCCAAACATTCTGCAAAGCCCTCATAATACACAGGTCCCGCATGTCCTGCTTCTCCTAAAAGATTTAGCATCACAGAAGACGTGGTTAACGCAGTGCTGCCCAAAGGTAGGTTCAGTATGGCTCGTAAAAGTTGTTTAAGCTGGGAAGTAACCGCAGAGTCTATGGTATGATGACCACTATTATGTGGTCTAGGTGCTACTTCATTGATGAGTATTTGCCCCTCAACATCTATGAAAAATTCCACTGCCAACAAGCCCACCATATCAAGATTTTCTATAATCTCTTTAGCCAATACTTCGGCTACTTGTGTTTGCGACATAGTAAGATTGGCTGGACAAAATATCTCTTCTACTAAGTTTGTCTCTTCATTAAATGTCATCTCAACTGCTGGGAAACAACGTACCTCTCCTGAAGCGTTTCTAGCAGTGATGACAGCTATTTCCTTAGCTATTTCTACTTTGTCTTCTATCATGGAAGCACCATCAAGCAAAGTGTCATTTGCATTTTTTATAAGTGCAACGCCATGTCCATCATAACCACCTTTACGTAACTTTTGCACAAAGGGGTAGGTTAATTCTCCAGAAGCTATGGCTTCTCTTATCTCTTCTACATTCTCATAACACCTAAACGCAGATGTTGGCATACCGTGTTTGGTATAAAATTCTTTTTGCAGTCCTTTGTCTTGTATGAGTGCTAGCGTGTCAGGGTCGGGTAGTACCTTAATCCCCTCTGCTTTTAACCTTTGTAGTGCTTCAATGTTGATGTCTTCAAGCTCATAAGTAAGAATGTCTACCTGTTTACCAAAAGCATAAACATCATCAAAGTCTCTAAAGTCACCTTTTACATACACAGAGGCTACATTACGTGCAGAACAGCTCTCATCTGGGTCAAGCACATAAGATGAGATATCCCATCTGCTAGCCTCTTGAATGAGCATCTTCCCTAGTTGTCCACCTGCAATGACACCCATTTTTAAATTTGAAGTTGTTAATTTCTCTATCAACATTTAGTCTCTTACTCTTTTGTTACGTTCTTCTTCTTGGTCTTTATATAATCTTGCACAGCCAATAGATAGTTCTCTAATCTTAAGAATATAATTTTGTCTTTGTGCCTGAGAGATGGCTTTTCTTGCATCTAGTATGTTAAAGGCATGAGATGCTAGCATACATTGGTCATAAGCAGGTAAAGGAAGTCCTGCTTCTAAGCACACTTTACATTCATTTGAAGCATCTTCAAAATGTTGAAACAGGTTTTCTACATTGGCTACTTCAAAATGGTACTTTGAAAACTCATACTCTGTTTCTTTATGTATATCGCCATAAGTAGTAACTTTATCGCCATGCTTATTCCAAACAAGGTCGTACACAGACTCCACACCTTGCAAGTACATCGCAAGTCTTTCTGTACCATAAGTAATTTCAACAGCCACAGGGTCACAGGCAATGCCTCCTACTTGTTGAAAGTAAGTAAACTGTGTGACCTCCATACCATCAAGCCAAACCTCCCAGCCAAGCCCCCAAGCACCAAGTGTTGGTGACTCCCAATTATCTTCTACAAAACGTATGTCATGCTCTTGCAAATTAAGCCCTAAGTACTCTAATGATTTCAAGTAAAGCTCTTGAATGTTGTCAGGACTTGGTTTTATGAGTGCTTGAAACTGATAATACGCCCCTAACCTATTAGGATTCTCTCCATAACGTCCATCAGTAGGACGACGGCTAGGTGCCACATAAGCAGCAGACCAAGGCTTGGAATCTAAGCTTCTTAGTAATGTTGCAGGGTGAAAAGTCCCTGCACCTGATGGTATGTCATAAGGTTGTACGATGTTACAGCCTTGTGCTGCCCAGTATTGTTGTAGTTTTAGTAACATGTCGCTAAATGTTATGGCGTTTTTGTTCATATGCACTCTTTCTTTTGTAAAAATTTTTCTAATTTACCACATTCTATCATTACTTGTTTTTTTTCATTTTTATACTTAGCAAGAGATAAGCTTGCTAATGTGTCAATAGCTGATTTGCCACTTTTACAATAAAGATACACAATTGGCATATTCTTTGATTTATCATTATTGTAATTAGTCGCTAAAATATGAGTTGTATTACTTACTTTATCTAACGAAGACATAAACAATCTAGTAACACTTTCTGCAAAAATTCTTTTTTTCTCTTCTAAAGTAAAATTAGTACCTACGAATGCTATCAACTCGTCATTGATTATATCACTGTCAATAAAAGAACCTAGGCTTTTCCCTTTTTCATCACAACAAGCATTTAAAAAGCCTAACAAAAAGCTTTTTTCTTCTACAAGTATATATTTATCACTACACTCTATGATTTTATCACATGTAGCACGATTTGCATCAAATTTATCACCATCTAAATATGCTAATGATGTAGGATATTTATCACAACATCCCTCTTTTAAGTCTTTTAAATGTATTCCCACATAATCTCCTCTAGTGGGTCTAGCAATTCTGCTTGTATCTTATTCCAATCTTCTTGATTTTCTAAAATAGAATTTTCAACAACAGCATCTTTCTCTTCAAAAAGATTAAAAGAAACTCTATCATTAAAACCTTTTTTCTGAGATATGGCATTAAGATAATCACACATATAAGGACTATGTGTAGAAAATACTATCTTCACTCCTGCATTCATAAGTTCAATAAAAAGCTCTACCATACGAAGTTGCCACTCTGGGTGTAGATGTACTTCTGGCTCTTCCCAATACAACACTGAACCTTTTTTAAGGGCTTTATTACTTACTAGATATTGAAGTAGCCCGATGCTTTTTATTCCCGATGAAGCATTGACAATATCATAATTTTTTTCACCTTCTTTATTAAATACAAATGAGTCTCCAGAACTTTCTATATCACCTTGTATAATTTCTTTTGATTTTTGTGTAAAGTTTTTTATAAACTCATCTTGTTTTGCATCTGTAAATGAATAGTCTGTATCCAAAATATTTAAAAGAGATTCTATATGATACGGTGTTTTACCTTCTTCTCTTTTCATGAACTTTTTAAACTCTAGTATTAATGGTGTTTCAACAAATACGACTTCTTCTGCTGTGATTGTAGAAGATACATCTTTTATAGTAGGTAGCATCTTAAAAGTTTTATTATTATATTGAATTCTTGTACCAACAAAATCCATAGAAAATTTATTTGAAATTTGACTTAAGTTAGTAAAAATAGAGTTTAATAGATTTTTTATATCTAATTCAATTTTTTCAATGACCTCTTGCATATCTTTTATTTGAATTTTGTTGATAATATCTTCTGCTAATTTAAGTTGTTCTTGCGTAGTTATTTCATTATTTTTATCTAAGAATTTTTGTAGAATATTAAGTTCTTCTTTTTGATTTTTTTTTGTACTTGAAAAAGCTTCATCAATAGCATACATAAACTTCATCACATAACTCTTACCTGTCCCAGGTTTCCCAGCAATCACAGTAATGTCATTAAAGGCTACCTTGGTATCTTTTAATTTTGCAAAATTTTTAAAATGTGCTAATTCTTTAGCCATGATGTATCCTCATTTTTTATGTGTAATATTATATCAAATTAAATTGTTGCAGTAGAAACCGCACCCTACAACTTTTACAATATCGTTTCAATCTCAGAAGAATCAAGCTCAACTTTCTTAGCTTTGC
>CAZEUM010000010.1:0-16874 GCA_964514765.1 uncultured Sulfurovum sp. | reverse complement strand
CCTGAGAGTAAATCTTTAGGACTAAACAATTAATATATTATTACCCCACTAAGTGGGGTAATAGCTAGGTGGGAGATATATTTTATGCATACTACATATAAGTTTAGTGAATCTTTAGCAAACGCTATCTTTGAATCTAAGACTGAGGCTATACTCATTATTTCAATAGAGGGGAAACTCCTTAAGTATAATAATTTTTGTAAAGAATTATGGAGCATGCCTTCTACTTTAGAAGAAGAAAATAGCGAAAAAATTCTTGAACTTATCTTAGCACAACTTGAGAATCCCTTGGATTTTAAAGAAATTGTGAGCGATATCTGGAAGAAGATTACTTTTAAAGATGCTAGGGTTTTTAATCTTTATGCCACAGCGATTTATAGGGATAATAAGCTAAGTGAGTACCTTATTAATCTTAGAGATATAAGTGAGCAAGAAAAAATTAAAATTTTTAATACTAAAAAAAGTGAAATCTTAACAATGATTGCTTCTGGAGTTTTTGCTCCAATAATATATGATTCAATTGCTCTTTTGTATGAATCAAAACATCCAGGTCTTAGGTGTTCTTTACTTGAACTCAAAGATGGTGTGTTACTACATGGTGGAGCACCTAGTATGCCAAAAGAATATTGTGAAGCAGTTCACGGACTTAAGAATGGTCCTAGTGTTGGTTCATGTGGTACATCTACATACCATGGATACCGTGTTATTGTAGAAGATATAAGTACTGACAAAAAATGGGAAAAAATTAAGCATTTGGCACTTCCTCATGGTCTGCGTTCTTGTTGGTCCGAACCAATTATAAACTCAGAGGGAAAAGTACTCGGTGCATTTGGTATGTACTATAACCACCCTGCTAAACCAAATGATAAGGACTCACAAGATTTGAAATCAGCAGCAAGACTTGCTGGAATTGTAATGGAAAGAGACCGAGCACAAAGTCGTATACGAGAGTTAGCATATACTGATAAATTAACAGGTCTTGCAAATCGCGCTAGTTTTCATGAAAAACTTAAAAGTACCATTCGTCTATCTAAAAGAGATAACAAAACATTTGGATTATTGTCGATAGATTTAGATGATTTTAAATCTGTTAATGATACTTTAGGGCATGATATTGGCGATAGTCTTCTTTGTGAACTCGCAAAACGATTGACAAAAATTTGTGCTAAAGATAATTATCTAGTACGATTAGGTGGAGATGAGTTTTCTGTTATTGTTAAAGAAATAGAGGGTGATTCTTATATTGCAAGGCTAGCTCAAAATTGTTTAGATGCAGTATCTAGACCAGTAGATTTAGGAGGAAGAATTTTTACTCCATCTTGTAGTATTGGAGTTGCTTGTTTTCCTAATGATGCAGATGAGTTTATGAGCATAAGAAAAGTAGTAGATACAGCCTTATATTTTGCAAAAGAACAAGGTAAAAATCAGTATGCTTTTTATCAACCTGAGCTAACAAAAAAAGTAGAGTATCGTTTTAGAATGGAACAAGACTTAAGAGAAGCCATAGAAAAAGAACAGCTTTCACTTGTATATCAGCCTCAAATTAATATAAAAACAGAGAAGCTCGTTGGATTTGAAGCATTAGCCCGTTGGAATCATCATAAACTTGGTTTCATTTCCCCTGTAGATTTTATGCCCATTATAGAAAAAATAGGAATGATGAAGCAATTTACAAACTGGGTACTTACAAAAGCTTGCAAGCAAGCAGTAAGTTGGAAAAAGTTAGTACCTAGCTCCTTTACAATATCTGTAAATGTCTCACCAACGTCTTTTTTAGATAAAGAAATAGTTAGACATGTAAAAAAAGTTATTAAAGAAACTGGTATTTTAGCGCATGAATTAAAATTAGAAGTTACTGAAAATATTGTGCAAATAGATTTGAGTAATTTATTAATATTTCAAGAACTCAAAGAAATAGGTATTCTTATTGCTATTGATGATTTTGGTACGGGTTATTCATCTCTTGCTTCTTTAAAACATTTTGAGATTGATGATTTAAAAATTGATAAGTATTTTATTGATGAGATGTTATTAGATAGCAAGGGAGAATATTTGGTTCGCTCAATAATAGAACTTGGAGCTATTATGTCATATACAGTTATTGCGGAAGGAGTGGAAACGCAAGAACAATTATCTTTACTTAAAAAGTTAAATTGTGAAGCTGTACAAGGTTATATATATAGCAAACCAATGCATGTTGATGAAGTACAGGAGTATTTAACTGTGTAGTTCCTGCTCCTTTTTTTATTTTTATAAACTAGCATTATTGTGATAATAATAATTTCAAAATGTATGTCTAATAGATATTATCAAATTAATGGTTTTTTAACTAGCGGTAGTGTATTATTGATTTATATAGTTGAATCATAAACTAAATTATCTATAATAAAAATACCTTGGAAATAAAATGAAAAAAATACTTTTAACACTACTCGCACCACTATGCCTTTTAGCAAATGATAATAATATGGGTATAGAGATAAACCCTTTTAGACTTCTTTTAAACGACGAGGATACGAGTAGTTTTTCTGGCGCTTTTTCTTACTTTTTAGTAGATCAAAATGCTGAAATACGTTTTCCTATATTTTGGAGAAAAGATACGCGGGAAAGCTATAATGGTATTCACAGTTTGGAGCGTAATACCGAAATCCAATCTACTATTGATGTAGAATATAGATATTTTACAAACGCAGAAGTAATTGGTGGTTTATTTGTTGGAGCAGTGGCACGATATGCATATTTAAGTAATGAAAAAAATGAAAGATTAGATAGGTCTACAAATAAGTTTGGATTAGGTATTACGGGAGGCTATAGGTATATGCCAGAAGGAAGTAATTGGTATTGGGGTGCAAGTATTACTGTGATACGTTATCTACACGGTGAAAATAATATCTTTGAGGGCGGTGATACAAATATAGCATGGGTAGATAATGATGCTCCAGCTGTAATAAGTATCGACTTTTTTAAGATAGGGTATAGGTTTTAGTTGCTTGGCTAAAGCATACAGTTAACAGTAGTTATTTAGAAGATTTTGATTATAATATTGACCTTATTTTAGCCCTAAAAAAGGACACATATATGTCAGAAGATCAAAAGAATGAAGCTCTAGAAGATTTAGATGAAGTTTTAAAAAATCACAAGCTTAGCAAAGAAGAGTATGAAGATATCTTGTGCATATTAGAGGGTCGTCACCCAAACTTAGTAGAGATAGGTATATTTTCTGCGATGTGGTCTGAGCATTGTTCCTACAAGTCTAGTAAAAAATACCTTAACGGTTTTCCTACAGAAGCACCATGGGTCATACAAGGGCCGGGTGAAAATGCAGGAGTCATAGACATTGGTGATGGTATGGCTGCTGTCTTTAAAATGGAATCTCATAACCATCCTTCATTCATTGAGCCTTTTCAAGGAGCTGCAACTGGTGTTGGTGGAATTTTACGAGACATTTTTACTATGGGTGCTAGACCTGTAGCAAACATGAACGCTTTACGTTTTGGTACAGTCAAAGGGGACTCTGAGGTTGCAAAATACCAAAGACACTTAGTGCGTGGTGTGGTAGACGGCATAGGAAGTTATGGTAACTGTATGGGCGTACCAACTATTGGTGGTGAAGTGAGCTTCGATGAGTCTTACAATGGAAACATTCTTGTCAATGCATTTTCACTAGGACTTGTGAAGTCTGATGAAATTTTCTTAGGAGTAGCCTCTGGTCTTGGTAATCCTGTAATGTATGTAGGAAGTAAAACAGGACGTGACGGCTTAGGTGGAGCAGTAATGTCTTCAGACTCCTTTACTGAAGAGTCAAAGTCGCTGCGTCCTACTGTACAAGTGGGTGACCCATTTACAGAAAAACTCTTACTTGAAGCATGTTTAGAGCTTTTTAAGACTGACCTCATTGTAGGTATTCAAGATATGGGTGCAGCTGGGCTTACTTCTTCTGCTTTTGAAATGACAGGTAAAACAGGTGCTGGGCTTATTATGCACCTAGACAAAGTACCTGCACGAGAAGAGGGGATGACCCCTTATGACTTTATGCTCTCTGAGTCTCAAGAACGTATGCTTATTTGTGCAAAAAAAGGTAGCGAACAAGCCATTATAGACATCTTTGAGAAATGGGGCTTAGACGTTGCAGTCATTGGTGAAGTAACAGACACAGCACGTATGGAACTTATGTGGCATGGTGAAAAATGTGCCGATATGCCCATAGCTCCTGTGAGCGAAGAAGCACCTGTGCTTGACAGACCAGTATCACGTCCAAAGTACTTAGATGCAATCAATAGTAAAACAGTAGAAAGTTATGCTGAGGTAGATAATCAAGCAGCTTATGAGATACTGCTTTCAAACATAGAAGTATCTGATAAAGCATGGGTATATAAGCAATACGACTCCATGGTACAAACCAATACTACAAAAGGTCCAGGCTCGCTTGATGCATCATCTATTCGTATTAAGGAAAATGGAAAAGCCTTAGCGATGAGTACAGATTGTAACCCTCGTTATTGCTACATTGGCCCACATAAAGGTGCTGTACTGGCAGTTGTAGAGTCTGGGCGTAATGTGGCAATGTCAGGGGCTAGACCACTTGCTATTAGTGATTGTTTGAACTTTGGTAACCCAGAAAACCCAGAAGTGATGTGGCAGTTTGCACAATGTTGTGAAGGTATTAAAGAGGCTTGTTTAGCACTAGGTACGCCTGTTGTGTCTGGAAATGTATCACTTTACAATGAAACAAATGGCGTGTCTGTTTTCCCAACACCTGCCATAGCCATGGTAGGAGTAAACGAAGATGCAAATAAAGTACTTCCTTCTGTTTTTCAAGAAGAGGGTTCACAAATACTTCTTATAGGTGAGGCAAAAGGTGAGTTTGCTGGTTCTTTGTATGTAAAAGCTTTACATGGAGAGACAGCAGGTGCATTGCCCAAGTTTGACTATAAGGTAGAACTTGCTTTATGGGAACTAGTGATTGAAGCCAATAAAAAAGGCTTGCTCAAATCTGCAAAAGATGTGAATGTAGGTGGTGTAGCTATTGCACTTTCCAAAATGGCAGCAGTATCAAACAAAGGGATAGTAGCTTCCGTTGATGTAGCAAAACCTAGAGATATTTTTGATGAGACACAAAGTAGGGCTTTACTTGAAGTAAACTCTAAAAACCTTGTAGCTGTGGTACATATGGCAGTAGCTCTAGGCTTACATGTGATAAATATTGGGTCTGTGGGTGGAGATAAGGTACAAGTTAATGAGGTGTCACTCCCCCTTGATACGGTGAAAGATATGTATTTCAATACCTTTGCTAGAACTATTGAGCAAGATATATAATAGAGATGTATCTTGAAGTTGCTAGGCTTCAAATAGTTTCATCGCTTATTTTATAATAATAATCTGCTAAAATAAGTAATCTTATTTTTAGGAATGCCTTGTGACATTAAAGAGCCTTGATATAAAACAGCAGATACTTCCTGAAATATTTGAAGATGGGGAGATTATGCCTGAGAAATTGCAATATATTTTTGCTGAAAAAGTCAATGAGAGTACGGAATATTATAGCTTTTCATGGGCAGATAAACGCGACTGTTACAAGACCATCAGAGCCAAGACAATGCTACGCTAAAAGTAGAGGAAGACGATAATGTACATGATGGGGATAATGTCTTTATAGAGGGTGACAATTTTTAAGTACTTAAACTCCTGCAAAATGTTTATCATAAAAAAGTCGAAATTATATACATCGACCCTCCGTACAACAAAGACTTCGTCTACTCTGACACTTGGAGAGACAGCATAGCCATCTTAGAGATAATCTTCTTAATGTGCATTCTCTTCGAGTTTGAGCCGTGCTTATTTGAGGTTATCATGTGGGCTGTGGTTGGTGACTTGTATCTTAAATGATTTCCTATATCTCTTACCATACTATTCTAAAATCAAATAAAAAAGTCTCTTATCTTTTTTATGCAGCTTAATATTTTTCTCTTTGGTCTGTGTATAATCATTTGCATTTATAGCCATATTTCACCTTGGGTGTCCGTTTTGGGTGTCCGTTTTGCATGAAATATTATACATTTAAAGGAATTGAAGGGAACTTAAGAAGTTATGAAAGGGCGGTATATTGGGGATTATAAGATGGTGCGCACGAGAGGATTTGAACCTCCACGCCGCGAAGCACGAGCCCCTCAAGCCCGCGTGTCTACCGTTCCACCACGTGCGCACATAAGATATAGTTAAAGTACTATAAAACTTTTAAACTGAGAAAAAAATTTAAACTATTGCCACTCAATGCGACTGGTCGCATGAATCTTTCGCTGACCAGCGTTAAAACGCAGTACAAGAGAAGCACTAAACGCTGAATCTTAAGAAAACTCAGCGTTTTAGCGTAAGCAATAAGGCTTTGCCTTATGCTGTTCTATACAATGAATGGATTTGCGTAAAGAGCAATAAGAGCAATTACTAGTGTATAAATAACTTGCGCTTCAATCATTGCAAGAGCAATAAACATTGTAGTCATTAGTTTACCACCAAGACCTGGGTTTCTAGCAGTACCAGCGATAGTTGCAGCAGCTGTGCTACCCATTCCGATTGCACCACCAGCAGCAGCAAGACCAAGACCAACACCAGCAGCAATTACTGAGTATGCTTTAATCATTGATTGACCATCTGCATCACCTGCAAACGCAACAGCACCAAGTGCCAAGAAAAGTAAGAAAAACTTTTTCATATTAAATCCTTTAAATTAATGGGTTTAAAGTCTCCATGGACTGTATTGCTTTCAAAAGTCTGTTCGGATAGCGTAAGCGATAATGAATTATCACCAATATAAACATAAATGCCTATATTTCCCTACTAATCACTTCGTAATAACGGCGCAATTATATCTAAACAAGTCTAAACTTATGCTAAAAATTCAGGTGTAGCTAGCTCAACCTTTTTACCATTTTGCTCCATCACAACTACTTTAATATCATCACCCTCACTGTATCTTTCTGGAAGGTTATTAACACGATCTTTTGCCACTTTTGAAATGTGCAATAAAGCATCAAACCCATCTGGCATTTCTACAAACAGTCCGAAATCTACTATTTTTTTCACTTTACCATCATAACTTTCACCTACTTTGTACTCCATTTTCTTTTTCACAGGAGATGCAGCAATCTCTTCTATGTGTGCCTTAGCCTCTGCTACTTTTTCTTTATCCCCACCAGAAAGCTTCACCCCACCTACATCACGATCAAGGTCTATAGATACTTCAAATCTCTCAATGATTTCACGTATGGTAGCCCCTGCCTTACCTATGATATCTACTATTTTACTAGGATGTATGGTAAAATGTTCTGTACTTGGAAGTGCTACAGAGCTTGTCATTATTTTTTCTGCTTCTTCCATGAGTCCAAGAATATTATTTTTTCCTTGTTTTGCTTTTTGCAAGGCTTCTTTCAATATAGCAAGATCAACCCCACCTAATTTGATATCCATCTGTAATGCTGTGATGCCTTTTCTTGTACCAGCAATTTTAAAGTCCATATCACCATCACGATCTTCTAAACCCATAATGTCAGTAAGCACTGCATATTTGTCACCTTCACTCACTAAACCCATAGCAATACCTGCTACCAATGCTGTAGTTTTCACCTCAGCAGCACGTAATGCCATAGCACCCCCACAAATAGTAGCCATAGAGGAAGAACCATTACTCTCTAAAATCTCAGAAACCATACGGATACTACCATCATAATTTATATCCAAAGAAGGTGCTAAGGCACGTTTTCCTAAATTACCATGTCCTAATTCTCTGCGTCCTGGTACACCTATGTATTTGACTTCACCAACAGAATAACCTGGGAAGTTGTAATGTACCATAAAATTTTCAGACAGAGAGTTTTTTTCTGTAATAAGCTCATACATCTGTGCATCTTTTTTATCACCAAGTGTTACGGTGACCAAGGCCTGTGTTTGACCACGGGTAAATAAACAAGAACCATGTACGCAAGGCAAAAGGTTGGTTTCTATGCTAATAGGTCTTACTTCATCCAATGCTCTGCCGTCTGCACGAATATTTTTACCCAGTATCATAGCTCTAACTACAGTTTTTTTATAGCGTTCAAGTACTTTAGAAACCAAGGTTTTATCTGCTTCTTTTTCCTCTTCTTCTAAGGCTGTCAAAATACGGTTTCGTATCTTTTTTAGTTCAGTTGAACGCTCAGATTTTGCCATATGTGCTATGGCTTTTTCAACATCTTGTGCATACTTCTCTTCTATATATGTATAAAGTGACGCATCCACTTTATCTTCAGCCAATAGCAAGTCTAAAGGTTCTCTAACCATAGGTGTAAATGCCTCAACATAAGCAGCACTTGCACTTTCAATTGCCTCAGTAGCCATAGCAATAACATCTACCAAGGCAGACTCGTCAAATTCATTGGCACAGTGACCCATTTCACCTTCAGTCGCTAGTGTACGCATTTCTATCATCAAGACATCGCTACCTGTACCCACTACCAAAAGATCCAATTCACTTTCTTTTTGTTCTGTCAATGTTGGGTTAATAACAATATCGTCTCCAACCGTTCCTACCCTCACTGCAGCTATACTTGTTTTAACAGGTATATCCGAGACATAAAGTGCCGCATTTGCTGCATGTAGAGCGGCCACCTGCATATCGACTTCAGAGTCTGCACTCACTACCATAATACTGATGGTTATAGGGTAATGAAATCCTGTGGGGAACAAAGGACGTAAAGAACGATCCACTATGCGAGAGGTTAATGTCTCAAAGTCACCTGGCTTGGTCTCTCTTTTTATAAAGCCGCCAGGAATTTTTGCTGCAGCATATGACTTTTCTATATACTGTACAGTTAAAGGCAAAAAGTCTTCATCTACTGCCTTTTCATCTATAGCAATGGCGGCAATAAGTACTGCTTTACCCTGTCTATACATCACAGCACCACTTGCTTGTTTTGCTACCTTGTTAAATTCATACTTTTCTTCAAGACTGTTTACATTTATTTCTACTATTTGTTCTTTCATTCGCTTAATTTTCCTTTTTTGCTATCTTTTATTTTATTTTTAACTTCTTGTCTCTGCATTATCTCTGATATCTCATCAAAAGTGATACTCTCAAAATTTCTATAATAATATTCTATCGAAATATAGTCTTGTATCTTATGAGGGCAAAAAACGCCATCACAAATAGAGAGTAAATTTTGATACACAGTTTTATCTAAAATCGGTGTGGCAATATAAATATTTTTAGCCCCTCTTGCAATAACAGACTTAAGTGCTACCATCATTGTAAGTCCTGTTTCTATACATTCATCAACTAAAACTACATACTTACCTTCAAGAGAAACCAGATCTTTACCTTTTCTATACTTATATACATAAGCCAATACTTCATCTTCATATTTTCTATTGGCTTCACTATAGACAAAGTCTTCACTAATTTCAAAAGCCTCCACAAGTGCTTTATGCATCACTACTTCTTCAGTCTCTGAAATCATAGCAATGGAAATTTCAGGATTATTGGGTGCCAATATAGCTTCTGTCAACAAAATATCCATCTTGGCATTCATTGCATTTGCCATTTTATCTGCAAAATAAACACCTCCTTCACTTACACCTATAACAACTGTTTTATTTGTCGCAAACAATTCTATAGAAAGCATATCAATGAGCTGTTTTGAAGCATCTTCTTTATCTTCAAAATAGATATTACGGTTTGAATCTGTTGACATAATCTACTCCTGGGAATTGTTTAGAAATTTCTTCTTCATTAAAAGTATAACGAAACTCTTCTATATACTTCATCAATAAGGCATAAGCATAATTTAACTGCTCCATTTTTTGGGCATCTCCACCACTGTCAGGATGATTTTTTTTAGCTAAAAAATAATATTGTTTCTTAATATCTGCTCTAGAAATGAGTTTTGGCAGACATAAAAGCTCCAATGCATTTTCAATCTCTTCTACTGTATCTATCATCATTCTGATCCAGTACCACCAAAAGGGATAAAATTAAGCTGTATAAAAAAAGTGTTATCTGTAGTAAATCCTATAGGTCTGGGTGTAATATCTTGTCTTACTGAAGCTGCTACATTCCAACAATCACGATTATAACTAGCACCAACTTGCCACTGCCTACTTGCAGATTCCTCTAGACTGTAAGTAAATCCTCCATTTACTTTTATTTCCCTATTATATGCATAATCAAAAGAGAGAGTCATATCGTTTGCCGCAATACTCTCTGGTATATCGGGTAAAACCCGATTGTAAGAATGCGAAATATTTAAACTATAATCTGATTTTGTAAAAGAAATTATACTAGCTGATTCACGAATTTGGTCATAAGCATGCGCATAAATAAGGTTATTATAAAAGCTCCATACACTCCAATTATATTGCATTTCATTATTCATATCTGCAAGTTTAAATTCTCTCTCTGGGTAATATAGCTGTGTAAATCTTTGAAAAAACTTTAAATTCATAGCTTCATCATAAAAATATTGACCTAAAGAAACACTATATGCCTCTTCAGGCAAACCTACTTCAAATAACCCTTGTTGTTCCCTGCTCAATAATGAAATATCAGTAGGTGACTGGTATTCGTTCCCTGGTCTCCTATACTGTACTGAAGGTTGCAATACATGCACAAAATCTGCATATTTCTTAGTCAGGTCGGTAAAAAGTTTTGTATTGTGTACATTAGAAAAATATTTAAAACTATCATATACAAAATTTCCATTTCCAAAAAAGAATTTACTATAATAAATCTTTTCTTTTATAGAAATATTTAAAAAGTCATCAAAAAATGAAGTTGTAAACTCTAAAGGTATATTGACTTCAGCTTGCTTAAGTGTTGCACCTTTTCTCCTGTTAAAGTTATTTACAATCATCTCTGCACTATAAGTGAGATTGTCCCATACAAGATGATTTAAAAACTTATGAAAGTGTAGAGATGGTAAGAGCTGTATGGTTTCATCGTTATTTAATTTTCTTGTATCTATAAAATATTTAGCATTTACACCTGCATAATAATCATTATCATAAACAAAATAATTCAACCTTGATTCTTGCAAGGGGACTAAACCAAAATGATTCAAAAAACTTGATTGTAAATTTAAGTAATCAATATCACTTAAAAAAGTTGTATTCACATACAAGCCATCTGTAAAACCAGATGGCAAAGAATCCATAAATACCTTAGAAGAATCATAATTAAATTCAAAACCATAATGACTATTATTAGGTAAATCAAACCTTTTCACAGCATTCTCGTTACTTCTAAAATACCCTAACCTAACTTGACCCGAGGAATATGCACTATCCACAAAACGCAGTGTAGAGTAAACCCCTAAAGATCTTGCTGTATGTATTTGAGGGTTTACTTCCAAGTCCATATTTGGCGAAATAGCCCAATAAATAGGCTGCTCATAAAGGAACCCTTCATTGGAGGTAAGCCCAAATATAGGGAATAATAATCCAGAACTTCTTTCATTTTGAGTTGAAAAAGCCATATAAGGGGTATATAATATCGGAACATCCCACATATACACTTTGGTATCATAAATCTTCATATATGATGTATTTGTATCATAATGAGCCTTTGAAAAAACCATTTTCCATAAAGGATCTTCAATATCACAACTTGAAATGACAGAGGTACCAAAAGTATAATTCCCTTCTTTTTTATATACATTATCCGAAAAAAGCCAAACATCATTTTGACTTACAAAAAATAATTCCTCAAAAATTACCTTATTTCTCTCTGTATAAATTTTCATATGATTGCTATGTTTTTTATTACCTTGATATCCTATTGTCTCGATGTTACCATCTAAGGTTAATAGTTTTTTCGTTTTATCATAATGGACAGTATCTGCTTTAATGACAGAGTCTGCATAATATACAATCACATTATCACGTGCCTTTATATCTGTATTTGTAGCTTCTACATATCTTGCAGTAATTTCAATCTTATTGTTTATACTTTTAGCGTAAAGACTTTGTAGTATACCCAAAGCAAACAGCATAAAAAGAAAAAAATATTTAAACATCAATAACAATACATCCAGAGAATTTATCGTGCAGTGTTTGTTTTAGTGGCGTAAAAAATGCCATGATAAAACCTATGTAGAAAAATACTTCACTAGCAATACGTACAGAAGCACGTAAAAATGCCTTTTGAAAGTCAGGGATTTCCCCTGTATGCAAGTCAACAACCTTTATCTTCATCACATATTTACCTAAGGTCATTCCATTTTGCCAAACAAATAAGGTATGATAAATCAATTTTATGGAAAATAAAATCAATACATTTTGTGAAATAAAAGCATTTATACTTTGTAATGCTACTTTATCTAAGACTGTAATATCGGAAAATAGTAGAGAGAGTTGATTATAAAAAATAATGAAAAAAAACAATGTAATAACAAGGTCATCAATCATAAAAGATGTAATTCTTCTTTTATTACTTGCAATTTTAGACCTATACTGCTCCAACATAATTAAACCCTACAGTACTTGATATGCAATATCAGTACGACATTGTTTGCCTGCAAAATGTATTTGACCTACAAGCATATAGGCATTTTTTTGTGCCTCTTTAATGCTATCACCTATTCCTACACATACCAAAACCCTACCCCCAGATGCATACAGTTTATCATCCTCACCACCTGTCACCCCAGCATAAGAGATATGGGCATTAACATTAAGCTCATCATGGTAAATATCATCTACAATAATCTCTGCTGGTATTGCACTTTTATAAGGGTAGTCCTTAGATGCCATAACCACTGCTACAGCATACTTATCATAAAATTCAATATTTGCATTTTTTAGCTCACCCGTTGCTGCTTTATAAAAAAGCTCTAAAGCAGGAGATTTCAACAATGGCATCAACGCTTCACATTCAGGATCTCCAAAGCGTACATTATATTCTAAGATAATAGGCTCACCTTTTACCACCATAACACCTATAAAAAGCACCCCTGTAAAAGGCATACCTTCTTCTTTCATCCCTTTGAGCGTCGGTTTAATGACATCTTCGTCAAGTTTGGCATAAATTTCATCATTTACAAGTGGTGTAGGTGCATACGCACCCATGCCACCTGTATTTGGACCTACATCGCCATTAAGAAGTTTTTTATGATCTTGTGCCGCAGGAAGTACCACATAGTCTTTTCCATCACAAATAGCAAACACAGAAAGCTCATAGCCATCTAAAAACTCTTCTACAACAATGCTTGTACCTGCATCCCCAAATGAATTCCCTGAGAGCATTTCACCAGCAGCCCTCTTAGCTTCATCATGACTTTGAGCTATAATCACACCTTTCCCAGCACAAAGCCCATCAGCTTTTACAACAATAGGTGCTTCTAATGTCATGATAAATGCATAAGCATCTTGTAATGAATCTGTTTCAATATATTTTGCAGTAGGTACAGAGTGACGTGCCAAAAAGTTTTTCATGAAAATCTTAGAACCCTCAAGCTGTGCTGCTTTGGCAGTTGGACCAAAGATATTGAGTCCTTTAGCCTCAAACACATCTACCACACCATCAACAAGTGGACCCTCAGGACCCACGATAGTAAGTTCAATATCATTAGCTTCAGCAAAATCAGCCAATGCAGAAAAATCAGAAATGCTTATGTTTTCTCCCAATGCCTCCGTAGCAGCATTACCTGGAGCAAAATAAATCTTCTCTACATTTTCATCTTTACGCAATGCCAAAGCAATAGAATACTCCCTGGCACCAGCACCTAATATTAGTACGTTCATTTGTTTTTCTCCAAAAGTGAAATATATAACCAAAATAAAGGGGTTTTTAGTAACGAGAGTTGTGAGTAGAGGGTTTTTCAAAATGCCTGAAGGCGAACTGCCCGTTCGTCGATGGCATTTTGGGAAAGCCTCTACGTGCAAATATCGTTACTAATAAATGCCCCCGGGTGAGCGTTCTGTGTTATGTTAGCCCGAATAGCCAACGATGCAGGAGAGAGCCTCTCTTTAGGGGATGAATTCTAAGCGACATAATCAGCTCAAACAAAAACTTCCACACACCAAGAGACTACATGTCCCACTAAGATTAATGTTGGACCCCAAATACAGTCTCGCATCACCTAGGTTAAATTGATTATAGCCTATTTGGAGTTAGAAGTGAGTAAAATCTGTGTTGCTTTTTCAATACAACTGTCTATATCTGCTGTATCTGCTACTTTATAGCGTGCATTAGCTGGCAAATGTTCTTTAGTTGCATCCCCTATTATCACAGCTATATAAGATGTGTCCCATTCGAAATTCTCTAAAAAGCAATGAATCGTTGAGGGGGAGGTAAAGATAATAATGGCATTTTTATCAGGCTTATATTCTTTTACATAGTGAATGCAAGTGGTTTCATAAATTATTTTTTCATCAAGCTTTATGCCTTCTTTTTCTAAAAAACTTTTAGAGTCAAATGAAACAACTTTAGGACGTAAATATAAAATCTTTTTTTCTTTAAACCTTTGCACAATTTCATGGCTTAATGTTTCTGCATAAAAAGATCTTGGCTTATATGCTACTATACCACCCAATATTTTTATTTGATTGGCTGTTGCATCACCTATAGCAAGACAAGGTATTGATTTCCAATTTGGCTTGAGTTTTTCAGCACTAAGAACTGCTTGTTTTGAAGTAAACATCAATAGTTCATAGTCGTCAAAAGTTAAGGTTTCTTCAACAAGAGAAAAGGATATCATAGGTAGATGCACACATCCTTCTTTTTGCCAAGGAGAAAGCAGATAGATCATAGATTTATACCACTTTTCATATTTTCATTTAACTCTTCATCATCATAAGGGTCAAAATGTGATGTAATTACCCAGCATTTTTTACTATCAAGTAGCATAATCTTAGCCTCTATCTCATATGCGATACGATGCGCTTCAAACAACAGAAGAAGAGATTACTGTTGCACGTTTTTGTGGAGACATTGTATTTCCTTGTTTTTGTTTATACTTACTAAAGTGCTTTTGTAGCTAAAGATGCTACACGTGAAGCAAATGCACCTTTATCTTTAATGTCTATACCATCAGAAAGTCTTGCTGAATCAAGCAGTATCCATGAGATATCGGCAAAAAGTGCTTCATCTTCTAGAGTATTTAATTTTTGTATCATCTCATGCTCTGGATTAATTTCCATGATAAGTGGAGCTTCTGGCATAACCTGTCCCATTTGTGCAAAAACAGCAGCCATTGCAGCCATAGGGTCAGAAGGGTCTTTCACTACACAAGAAGGACTTGAAGTAAGACGTGAGGTAGTCTTCACTGCTTTTATCTCCTCACCTAAAACCTCTTTAATCTTGTCCGTTAAGACTTTAAACTCTTTTTCTATCTCTTCTTTTTCTTCTTCTGTTTTAGAATCAGGAGCATCAATGGCAGTAACATCTTTTAATTCCCACTCTTTGTATTTTTCTATTGCAGGGGTTACAATGCTATCTTCATCTTTATCATCCATGATTAAGACTTCAATATTGGCTCTATTATAGGCTTCAAGTAGTGGAGAATTTCTCATTACTTTCTCTTCTTCACCTAAAAGATAGTAAATTACTTTCTTTTCAGAATCTGCACGAGAAACATAGTCCTCAAAACTTACTTTACCCTCTTGTGTAGAAGACTTGTATTTCACGATATCTAACAACAATTCTTTGTTGACATAATCTGTATAAATTCCTTCTTTCATGAGCTTGTTATACTGGTCTGTAAACCTTTGCGCATCCTCTCCTGCAAACTTTTTAATCACTTGAAGGATTTTTTTAATAGAATGCTGTTTCATATTTGCCAATACTTTATTGTCTTGTAACAACTCACGAGAAACATTTAATGGTAAATCTTCAGAGTCCATAATACCTTTCACAAAACGTAAATAAGGTGGCAATAGGTTTTTATCATCATCGGTAATAAAGACACGTTTTACATACAGTTTTACCCCTGGAGTGTAATCTGGTCTATACATGTCCATAGGTGCTGTTTTTGGGATGTAAAAAAGTGTGCTAAACTCTTGCGCACCTTCAACTTTATTATGAAGATAAGCCAAAGGCTCTTCACTGTTATGTCCTATGGTCTGATAAAATTCTAAATAGTCCTCTTTTTTAAGTTCAGATTTTGAAAGTGTCCAAAGTGCAGTAGCAGCATTAATCTGCTCTGTTTTATTTTCCATTTTGCTAGTTTTTTCATCACCTTCACCTTCTGTAACTTCTTCAGAGTAATTTAACATAATAGGATAAGCAATATGATTAGAGTACTTTTTCACAATAGTTTGAATACGTTCTTTTTCTAAGAACTCTTTTTTTTCATCTTTTAGTTTAATGTAAATTACCGTACCATGCGATTCTTTAGTCACAGGTGATATTTCATACTCTCCTGAACCATCTGTAGAAAATTTATAGGCTTGCTCTTCTCCTGCTTTTTTAGAGACAACATCTACTTGCTCTGCTACCATAAATACCGAGTAAAACCCTACACCAAACTGACCTATGAGGTTAGAATCTTTTTTAGCATCTCCTGTAAGGTTCTCCATAAATGCTTTTGTACCTGACTTAGCAATAGTCCCTAGGTGATCCATAAGGTCAGCTTCATTCATACCTATGCCGTTATCTCCAATAGTCAAAGAGTTGTCTTCTTTGTCAATCTTAACAAACACTTTTCCTGCCCATGCTTCTTCTTTAAATGTTTCATCTGTTAAAGAAAGGTAATTAAATTTATCTAAGGCATCACTAGAGTTAGAGATAAGTTCTCTAATAAAAATCTCCTTATTTGAGTAAAGAGAATGAGTCATGAGTTTAAGTAATTGCCCTATTTCTGTTTGAAACTGATGTTTTGCCATGGTGTTTTTCCTAATATAGAATTATT
>CAZEUM010000009.1:0-17259 GCA_964514765.1 uncultured Sulfurovum sp. | reverse complement strand
ACTTTTTTACTAGTAGGCTTTTTAAAACCTCTAATTTTTAATTCACCTTTTTTAGGTGGCTCTTTGTCATTGTCAAATCGTGGTTTAAATTTAAAACTAGGTGCCAACACTTGTTCCATTAGCAACGAAGATGTAATAGCCTTTAACATATTATTTACAGATAGTTTTACTTCATCGTTTTTAGCATCAGGTTGTGCTATAAGGTTTGTAAACTGTGCTGTAGTTTTGTTCTCACTATCTCTAGTGGCACGGCCTATTATCTGTATGATTTCAGTAAGTGAACTTCTATACCCAACAGTTAGAGCATGTTCGCAGTATGGCCAGTCAAATCCCTCTTTTGCCATACCAAGAGCGATGATTAAATCCATATCATCTTCACTGTCAATATTTCTAAGATAAGTAATGATTTTATCTCTTTGTGCTTTATCATCATTAACCAAGTCAGCTACTTTGATAAGCTTTCCATCACCTTTTCTCTTAACTATAATGACACCATCATCAGTAACATCTTCAACAGTACCGATAATATCTAAGATAGTATCAACTTCTTTATGCTTATCTTTCGTAGATTCCCCTGAGTTTACATTTGGTATGTGTAAAATGGTTTTTTTATCAGTATCAAGTATCTCATCTATGGCAGTTGTATATTGCCCTTGATAAAAGTGATACCCTATACCCAGTGACTTTAGATACTCATAACCATTTAACTGCTCATAGTAGTTGTAGGTAACTTTTCTAAACCTTAGCTCATCTTCTGGCAATAGTACAGGTACAGAATCGCCCCTAAAGTATGAACCAGTCATCGCCACTATGTGAACTGATGATTTTTCTATTAAACTTCTTAGAACCTCACCAAGCCTATTTTCCCCGTCTGCCGATACATGGTGGAATTCATCTATTGCCAATAAAGTGTTATTGAACTTTGACTCATTCAGTTGTTCAAATGCAAATCTCAAAGTGGCATGAGTACAGATTAAAATATTCTCATCGCTGTCCAAAAATTCTTTAAATGCTTGTACTTTACTTTTACTGTCTTGGGTTGTACACAAGTTGTATTTGTCTTTTACATCCCAGTTAGCACAGAATCCAAACTGTTTTAAATCGGTAGTACCAAACGAACCACCAATAGACCTCTCAGGAACAGCCACAATCACTTTTTCAAGACCTTGGTTGATGAGTTTGTCAAGTGCTATAAACATTAAGGCTCTTGACTTACCAGAAGCTGGAGGAGCTTTGAGTAGTAAATACTGTGCATCTCTAGCTTCATAGGCTTTTTCTTGCATCTCTCTCATGCCAAATTCATTGGTCGATTTACTTTCACCCGTTTGTTCGTAATTTACTTCTACTAAATTTGGCATAGGTTTCCTTTAAGCTTTATTTTTATGATGTATCAATCTTTGTCTTCTAATATTTTCTGTTCTTTTTCTATCTTGGCAATACTTTTTTGAGGTACATCCAAATCTTCGGGCATTGTTCCACCTAACTCTTTTATGGTTTGTCTTACTTTTTCTCCAACTTCACGGTGTACTCTATTTGCACTATATTTGTTTTGTATACCGTCTTTTTTAAGTTTATCTTCTGCTTGTGTTGCTCGGAAAAGATTGGCAGCTAATTCTGTGCTACCCATATAATCAAGAATTTTATGCGACTTTTTTAATCCCTTTTTTTCATGTATGCCCTTTGCATCTAGCCCACCATACAAACCCTTATATCCATGGTTCTGAAATATAGCAAAATCTAAATTTGTTTCAACACCAGATTTATAGGCTACATTTACAAGCTGCTTGTTGTGTTCTTTTAGTTCATTTCTTAAAAAAAGTCTTTTTTCATCTTCTCTTAACTGCGTAAATGCCTCATCATCTCTCAATTCTTGCCGTCTTGTTTGTATCGCAAAGTAAGTCTGGCCATTAGCTACTATGGGTTTACTGGGGTCTGCATTTTGCACCACAAGATAACATGCATACCTAGATAGTGCAAAAGATGCATAAGGATTGGACACACCTGAGCCACCTAAAACCACCTCGGTGACTTCAACGAGGTGGTCTGATATTTCTTGTCCACTGTTTACACAAGCTTCTTTAGCTTTTTCAATGACATTTATGAAGTTTCTAAAGTCAGCATACCCAAGTAGCTTACCCAAAGACCTTGCATACCAAAATTCATTACCTTCTTTATCTACTTGTTTTATCTCTTCAAATGATTGGTAGTTTACTTCTTCTATGTTATTGTTCATTCTACTTATCCTCCATAGTTTTTATAACTATAGCATTTAAAATGAATTTGCTTGAAAAGTATGTCATTTTGTTATACTTTCCTTCTCAATCATCTCTTCATAAAGCCTAAACAAATGCTCAAGTCTCTCTTCATCACTTTCAAATGCTTTTTTACGGTAACATCTTTCTATGGCTACATCTAGTTGATGATGAGCTTCTTTTAAGCCTTGTGGCATTTTATTTGGGTCATAAAGTTGTGCTAATGTTTTTTCTGAGTGTTGTTCTCTTTCATCTAAGATATTAAATACTAAGTCTGACAGTTCTTCTTTTTGTTTATCAGAAATATTTGGGAAAGGGAATGTGTTGTAAACAACTGTAGAAGAATACCTGTATCGGTCTTCTAATCTTCCTGCAACTGCTCTCATCCATGTCATGTGCATATTAGAACTTATCATACCTAATATCCAAGGTTCTGCATTATAGATAACTCCTGCAGAATTGGTTACAACAGTTGGGTTTGATAAAAAACTACAAGGAATATATTTTCTTCTTTCAGATGATGTTAATGGTATTACAATGCATGGTGTTTCTTTGTAACTAATTTGCCTAAATCTATTATAGTATTTTGCATAATCTCTAGTTGAGGGTGCTTTACTTTTCATTCTAAATTCATAAACAGCATTTAATCGTTGTTTAATAAAGTCATATTTTTCAGCTTCCACTAAATCATTATCTGTAATCCATAAACACCATCTTTTTTTGCCATTTAAAAAATCTCCACCACTCATATATTGTTTAATGAATTTTTCACTACTAGGGTATTCTTCTAGTAATTTATTTTTTTCATCGAGTGTTAAAAGAAAATTTCCATCATCAGTTGGCATACTCCCTCTAACTAAGTCAGGAAATTTACTAATACTACTACTATTTCTTTTTACTGTAATATTATTTCCTGCAATTAAATAAGGACTTATATTTTTAACATCTCTAATAATATTATTTGTAATTATATTTTTTATTTTAGAAGTGTTATTTCTAACTCCAATGATACATACAATTACTGCTGCTTTTGCTTTTGCATTATTTTGCCACTTAAAGGATGTATAGGCAAAACTAATTTCTTCTTGTTTAGAAAATATATATGGCCAAAGTAAATCAACCTGTTCCCCTTGAGTAATTGAATTAGTTGAAACAAAGGCATATTTTGAATTCATTCCTTGTATATAATCAGAAGCTATAGTAAACCAACAAGCAATATAGTCTAAATTTTTATAGGTTTCTAATTTCTCTGACAAAATATAAGTCATATCCTCTTTCTGTTCTTTATTTTGCATACTTGAACCAAGATAAGGTGGATTCCCAAGTATATAAATCTCATCCCCATTCTCTTTAGGACAAATACTCTCCCAATCAACTCTAGTAGCATTGCCATGTACTATATTTCCACCGTCCGTAAGTGGTAAAGCAGGTGGTACAGTTCCAAACTCTTTTTTAAAGGCTACATTCATTTGATGTTCTGCCAGCCAAAGAGAAAGAATAGCAACTTCATGAGCAAAGTCATCTAACTCTATGCCATAAAACTGTGATAGTTTAATGCTTGGAGATATAAGCAATCCACCCTCTTTAAAGATAAGCATTTCAAGTTTTCTAAGCTCTTTATATGCGATGATAAGAAAGTTACCAGAACCACAAGCAGGGTCAAAGATTTTTAGGTTTTGTAGTCTTAGGTGAAGTAAGTTTAATTTTTTAGTATTGCCTTTTGCTTTTTCAAACTCCTCTTGTAGTTCATCTAAAAAGAGTGGCTGCATCACTTTCATAATGTTTGGCACAGAAGTATAATGCATACCCATATCGCCACGATGTTCAGGTGTGACCACTGCTTGTATCATAGAACCAAATATATCAGGGTTTATATCCGACCAGTCCAACTCACCAATCTCAATCATGATATTTCTAGATTTAGTGGTAAATTTAGGTAGAGGTTCTTTTGTTCTAAAAAGTCCACCATTTACATAAGGAAAGGCTTTTAGGTACTCAGGTAAACCTGCTTCTCTATCTTTATCGTCAGTATTAAATACATCAAATAGCCGTTCAAGATAACTGTCCATATCGCTACCATCTACTTGTGTATGGTTTGAAATAGAATTTGTAAATACATTATCTTCAAAAATATTCGAATCTTCTGCAAAATAACAAAATAAAAGTCTTGTCAAAAATACATTTAAAGCATGTACCTCTTCATGTGTCTTAGTAGGATTGTTTTTTAGTATCTCATCGTAAAGTTTGGCAAGTTTATTTGAAGCCTTAACGTCTGCTGGGTTTTCATCTACATGTGTAGACTTCTCCATCCCCGCAAGTGGCAAAAAGAAATCATAATGCTTTGCCAAGTCTTTAAATTTAATATCTAAGGTATCTGTAGTTTTAGTGTCGTAGGCAAGCAGTGTATCATAGTCGCTAACCATGATAAACCTAGGCTTTTGTTTTTGTGTAGCACTCTGCATTCTAAGAGTATCAATGACCCCATGCAAATTAGACCTAGCCTCTTTAAAAAACAGCTTCTTCCTTAGAGTAAGTTCACCCTTAGATGCTAACTGATTTAAGTCTCCTTTTTTAAGTCTAGCAATAGTAGCCTTCGGTTCCCCATAAGCCAAAAGAAACTCAAATACAAAAGAGTCTTCTGAAAAGTTTTTTAGTAGTTTGCTTATGTTGGTTTCTATTTGTGTTATTGTCATACTATATTTCTATACCTTTACTTTTGAGTATTTCAATTAGTTCATTTTTATTTTCTTCATCTTCCCAGGCATGCTCATTTATCATCTCTTTTAGAGTTGTCCGTTCCATATTAATTCCCATTTCAGCCTCACGCATAGCTTCCAATGTCTCTTCATTAGGAATTTTAAGCTCAAAAGGTATGCCTCTTTCACGCCTAATACCCTTCATAAACATAGTAATAGCCTGCGAAGTACTTAAGCCTATCTCAGAGAGTATCTTCTCTACATCTTCTTTTAACTCTACATCTATTCTAGCTCTTACTGTTGCATCTAATGCCATGAGAAATCCTTTTTTGTATATTGTAGCACAAGTGAGCTACAATTGTCAATTTTTATTCTTTCTATACTTCACTTTCACTCTCTCCCCATATACCTTTGCTTTTGTATTTAAAATATACACATCCAATAATGCTTTCACGCGTGCTAAATATTCTCTAACTATCATCTTCTTTGTGGCTATTGTGCCTTTTTTGTCTTTTGCTGCAAAACCGATAGCTTTTTGACCTTTGGCATGGGCTATAAAGAGTGCACGTTCTAAATGAAACTTTTGTGAGACTATAATATAATCTTCTAAATCAAAAATAACTTCTGCACGCACAATAGAATCAAATGTCCGAAAGCCTGCATTATCTGAAGTGATATATTGTTTTGGTACCCCTGCTTTGATTAAATCATCACGCATTCTCTTTGTTTCATTATAGTACTTAGATTCATTCGCTCCTGAAACGATAATTGCATTGACCTTACCTGCTTTCCAAAGTGCTACAGCTGCACGTATGCGATAGACATAAAAATAATTCTTTTTCCCTTTTGATACATATTTGGCTGTTCCCAAAAGTAAAGCAGCTTTCTTTTTAGGTACTTCTTTAACCGTACTATAAATGTACTCTGAAGTAGAAATATCTATATATTTATCAAGCAAGAAGACAAGGAAAACACCTACAATCAAAAGTCTTGCTGTCCACTTGACAACGAAGAAAACAAAACCAAACAATCTTTTAACGTAATCCATTAAAAACTTCAAGTGCTTGTTTATGTTCTTTCACATCATGACAACGTACTATACTTGCTCCATTTTCCACAGCTTTTAAATGAATTGCCAAGGTACCGGGCAAACGTTCTTCAATAGGGCTAGCAATAATTTTATGTATCATAGATTTTCTACTTGCCCCCAAAAGTACTTCACAGCCAAAGTGAGTAAAATGTCTCAAATTTTTAATTAGTGTTACATTGTGTTCTAATGTCTTTCCAAAACCTATACCCACATCAAGTATGATGTTTTTTCTTTTCATTCCCAAGGCTTCACACTTTTCAATACGCTCCTTAAAAAAGTCATTCACTTCAATCATCACATCCTCATAGTATGGATTATCTTGCATAGTGTCTGGTCTGCCTTGCATATGCATAATACAAAGTTTAGCATCATACTTAAGTGCCAATTTAATGATGCTTTCATTACTGGCACCTCTAATATCATTGATAAGCGTAAACCCACTTTCAAGTGCGTATTCAATAACTTCAGGTCTATATGAATCTACAGAAAAGACAACTTGTTCATATATTTTGCTAGAAGCAATAAGATCAAAAATGGGCTTCATGCGTTCAAGTTCTACTGATTCACTTACTGCCTCAGCATTGGGGCGTGATGATACTGCCCCGATGTCTATAATATCTGCACCGTTACCTATCATCTGCCTTATCTGCTCCATAGCATCTTCTTTTTGAAAATGACTGCCTTCAAAAAAACTGTCTTCATTGGCATTAATAATAGCCATAATTTGTATGGGATACCTTTTTACAAGCAAAAAGTTTTTAAGTGTTTTAGCCAGAGTTTTTAGTCCAAATGGCTGAGTAAGTTCCTTTTTAGAAAGTATCTCCATATGCTTACGCGTTCCAATGAGTATACAATCATAGCTCTCTTTCTCACACAGTATCACACCACCAGGTACTGCCAAATCTGCACCAATACTCAGTGCATCTTGCTTAAGTATATTTGCAGCAGGACACTTAAGGTCTTTAATAAAAAAGTAAAATACTTCCATTTTTTTAGCCATAATTCCCACGCCAGCACTCTCTACACCGAGTACTTTGAGTGCCAATTCTTTATCCGATATGTTTCCTAGTTGATAGATATTCATACTATTATTTTATCGTTTTTTACGTGCCAAAAGCTTTAAGAGTAAGGTATTTAAGACAAATTGTGCTGGAGAACCAACATCCAAAGCCTTAAAAGTATTTGAAAAAAGCGTTAGTGTTTTTTCATCTAAGTCATAGGCTTGTGAAGAAATTGCTTCTTTAACAATATCTTCTATAAGGTTTTTCATTCTTGCAGTATCTGTACGTTTATGGGTTTGCGTAAATGCATACACCTGCTCCAAAGAAAGTGAATGTAACGCTAAATCCAATGCCTGTTTGTCTTTAAACTCTGACAACACTACAATAGGCAAACGTGACTTTATAGTGGGAAGCATTGCAGATTTGCTCTGCGTTAAAAAAATAAATTCTTTATTTTTAGGAGGTTCTTCTATTACTTTTAGGAGTGCATTTTGTACCAAATCAGAAAAATTTTCAGCGATTAAAATGATAACTGTTCGTTTTACACTTGCTAAGTAGGATTTTTCTATGACTATTTTTACTTCCGTCAAAGTAAAAGACTTTTTTTCCCCTGCAATTCTTTTCACATTGGGATTACTAGGTTCATTTTCTTTATTTTGTGTTAATTGTGTTGCAAAACTACTGGAAAAGACCTCTATAATCTCTTCGTCAACACGAAGACTCTCAAGCTTAGCAAGCGTATCTTTAAAATCTTGACTGATGATAATTTGACTACTAAGCCTCATGATTCTAAGTCTAAATCCCCAAAGAGTGTAGCAGAAAGGGTGTCATCAAAAAGTTTATAAAGCTGCAAAAGTTTTATATCGAGTAAAGGGTCTGCACTACGAAAAAGAAAACTATCTTGTACTTCTTCATCCATCACCCATAAAAAACTATTTTCATTTCTGTACACGAGCTTTGTATTTGGATGATCTCCTTTACCAATATACCAAATAAAGTATCCATTAGGGTAGGATATATCAAGCATGTCTTCAAGCAACTCTATGTCTTGTGTGGATTTCATAGAAGCCAAATTAGGAAAACAACTAAGCAAAGAGTAGACAGGCAAAAGTGGTCTATTTTTAGAAAGATTATTGATAGCACTTACAATATATTTAGAGAACCACTCATGTGATTGGTCTGTTAGAACAAGTACTGTTTTCCCTTCAAACATTTGTTCTACTGCACTTTTCACTAAAGGTGCCCAATCATAGCGATACTCTTCCATCCACGAAAAACAAGATTCTTCTTCACGTATGGTCTCTAAGGTCCACTTTAGCAGTTTTTGCATTATCTTACCTTGTCTAGTCCATAGGCTTTATGAAGGGCACGAATAGCATCTTCGCCATACTTATCTTCTATCACCATTGAAACTTTAATCTCAGAGGTTGAGATCATTTGTATGTTAATATTTTCCTTTGCAAGTACCGTAAAGGCTGTAGCTGCCACACCAGAATGAGACTTCATCCCCACACCAACAACAGACACTTTACACACATGTTCATCAAAGTCCATACCTTCGATATCATGATCAAAACTTGCCATCAATTTTTTGGCATCTTCATGGTCAGAATGGGGTACAGTAAAACCAAGGTTTGTAGAACCATCTGTACCTCTGTTTTGAATAATCATATCTACATTAATGTTTGCTTCTGCCAACATTGTAAACACTTCTGCAGCAATCCCTGGTCTGTCTGAAACACCTCTTAGTGTGACTCTTGCTTGGTTTTTATCAAGTACTACACCTGCTACTAAAACTTCTTCCATATTATCGCTCTCCTTTGTAATAAGTGTCCCTACATTGTCTGAAAAACTACTTTTTGCATAGAGTTTAACATTCAATTTTTTTGCCAATTCTACAGAACGACTTTGCAATACCTTTGCACCCAAAGAAGAGAGTTCTAACATCTCATCATAAGAGATGCTATCAAGCTTCTTTGCATTGGGTTCTATGCGTGGATCAGTAGTATAAATGCCATCCACATCCGAATAAATTTCACATTGGTCTGCTTTTAACGCAGCTGATAAAGCTACTGCTGAAAGGTCAGAGCCTCCTCGTCCTAGTGTCGTGACTGAACCATCTTTGTTTACACCTTGAAATCCTGCCACAATAACAATCTTACCTGCTTTAATCGCAGCATGCATTGCTTTAGGATCAATAGATTTAATACGTGCATGCCTATGTGTATCATCTGTCACAATACCTGCACCACGCCCCGTCATTGCTATTGCATCATATCCTCTTGATTGCAATGATATAGAAAGTAATGCAGCAGTCACTCTTTCACCAGAAGAGAGCAACATATCCATCTCTTTTTTTGCAGGTTCTTTGGTAAAATGTTCTGCAAACCCAATAAGCTTATTGGTTTCACCACTCATCGCAGAGACAACAACAATAATGTCATCTCCCGCAACTCTAGCTTTTGCTACACGGTTGGTTACATTTTCTATACGCTCAACATCACCAACACTTGTACCACCATATTTATGGACTACTAACATCTAAATCAAACCCTCTTTTATAAAATCATCTATATTGCTATCATAAGACACATTCTGGGCAAAGCCTTGAATACTACGCTGCTGCTGTAAGCAATTTAGCATTGGGCTTATGTGACTGGTCATATTCTCTATCATATCAAACCTTCTCTTATAAAATAATCAATCACCCTACGATACACTTTTCGTTTAAAATAGGTAACTTTTTTAAATAAATCTTCATAGGCAACAAATTTATATTCTTCAAATTCGGGAATATGACATGCACTTAAATTAATCTCTGCACCCTTTTTAAGCCGTACCAAAAAATATTTTTGGGTTTGTCCATCAAAAGGATACGTTTTACCTCGTGAAACTTTTGGAAAGTCATACGAGATCCATTCAGGATATTCTCCTAAAACCTCAACATTGTTACAGCCTATTTCTTCTAACAATTCTCTTTTTAAAGCTTCTCGTGGTGTTTCACCCTCATCAATTCCACCTTGAGGAAATTGCCATGCATTTTTTATATCACTCCTATGTGCTACAAAAAACTCACATTTTTCTGGATATTTAGAAGAAAGTATCACTGCTGCAACATTTGACCTATAGCTCTTTGTTGTTTGCATTTTTACTCATTTATATTTATAATTTACATTTTAAAAGAAATTACTCTTCAAAATTTCTGCTATTATACTATCTAAAATACGGTTACAGTCATTTGAAAAGAGTTAAATTTGCTAGTCTACCTTCATATCCCTTATTGCGATTCAAAATGTCATTATTGTAGCTTTAACACCTACGTGGACAAATTTGACACACGTCAAGACTATATGCATGCCTTGCATCAACAACTTAGCTTTGAACTTAAACGATTTGATGCAAAAGAAAACAGCATAGAAACACTTTTTATAGGGGGAGGTACACCCTCCACTGTTGCAGCAGAACTGTATGCACCTATATTTTCTCTTTTAAAACCTTATTTACAAAAAAATGCAGAAATTACCACAGAAGCAAACCCAAATTCTGCAACAAAAGAGTGGCTAAAAGGCATGAAAAATTTAGGTGTAAACCGTGTCAGTTTTGGTGTCCAAAGCTTTGATGCAGAAAAACTTAAAGCCTTAAATAGAGCACATAACCCAGTTCAAGCAAAAGAAGCTATTTTAGATGCCAAAGCACTTGGATTTGAGCACCTCTCTTTAGACCTTATCTATAACTACCAAGGTGATAGCAAAGCATTGTTGTTAAACGATATTGAAATAGCCTTTAGCCTACCCATTGACCACATTTCAGCCTATGAACTCACCATTGAAGATGGCACAAAGTTTTCTTCGACCCCTGAAGTAAGACAAGAAGATGAAAACCTTGCTTTTTTTGTCACAGAACAAATAGAAAAACGAGGGTTTAAAGCCTATGAAATTTCAAATTTTGGTAGCTATCAAAGTAAACACAACAAAGGTTACTGGGAAATTAAAGACTACATTGGTGCAGGGGCTGGCGCGGTAGGTTTTTTAAAAGACAGACGTTTTTACCCTACAACAGACATTGAAGCTTACATAGAAAACCCCTTGAAAATCACAGAAGAATTACTTACAGAAGGTGAGTTGCTTACAGAAAGGATATTGTTAGGTTTACGTTCATCCCTAGGCATAGAAAAATCTTTACTCACAAGTAAAATGATTGAAAAAGCTTCATTTCTTTGTGAGGAAAAGAAACTTAAATGTGACAATAGCCACTGCTACAATAATAATTTCTTTTTGAGTGATGAATTGGCTTTATTCATTTTAGGTTAAACATTACGACTCTACAAAGCAATAAAAGGGTTTGCTCTAAGAAATTTATTTTTTGGGGTTAACCTAATTGTTATATAATGCATTGATTTAGAAATATTAGTCTAGCTATCAAAGCAAACGTTGCAAATAATTTACAGACTAATATACTTCATCATGTGTTCCGATATTTACTAAAATTATTTCTTCATCTTCCATATAAAACTCTACCATAATTCTATACTGCACATCTATAGACACAGAATGTAAATGTTTCAATTTTCCAGAAAGTTTATGAAAACGCAAAGAAGGATGAAATGGGTCAGATTCAAGAAGAAATAATATTTTTTCATATCTATTTACGATATTTTGATGTTTTTTCAAGAATTTTAAAACTCTTTTTTTATACGATTCAGATACCCTTAACTCATAAGGCATCTCTTAACTCTTTCATGTGTTCATTCACCTTCTGCACAGTAGAGTTTCCATTTTCAATATCTTTTTTTACATCTCCATATGCCTGCTCTATCTCACACTCACGAAGGTATTTATAACGTTCTATATCTACCACTACATACTTATTTTTACCACGAACAGAAATAAGTACTTCATCTAACTTTTCAAATACTCCTTCAAGTATTGAAATACCTTTCGTCTTTAAATCATTTGCTGAAATTATCATATCGCATCCTTTATAATACTATTAAAAGTATTATATATCATATTTAAATGTATGTCAATGTAGTGTTTTCTATTTTTAGAATATTTTGCTAAAATACCCTAATAAATTATTTAAGGGTACATATGTTTGGCATCGGTTTTACAGAGTTAATGCTCATTTCTATTATTGCTATACTCTTCTTGGGACCAGATAAGCTGCCACAAGCCATGGTAGAAATTGCCAAGTTTATAAAAAGTGTTAAAAAGACTATTGGAGATGCAAAAAATTCTCTTGAAGAAGAGATGAAGATAGAAGACCTTAAAGAAGAAGCTTTAAGCTACAAAAAACAACTTAATGATGCAACAGCAGAACTAAAAAGTTTTAAAAACATAAGTTTTGATGACTTTGATGATATCTCTTATGATGATGAAATCTCAACAAAATCAGCTAAAAAGCTTGCAAAACAGCCTAAAGGAAAAGACAGCAAAAAAGAAGCAATACTTTCTACGCAAATAGAAACAAAAAATGACACTGTCACCTTTAAGAAAAAAAATAAAAAAATTGTGCAAAAAGAAGATTCTAATAATAAAAGCAACTTACCAAAAGGTGATGCATAATGTTTACTGAATTACGACCCCACCTTGTTGAGTTACGAAAAAGATTAGGGCTTTCTGTTCTGTCTATATTTATTGGGTTTATTGTTGCTTTTGTTTTTCATGAAATTATTTTAGAATGGATTACTGCCCCACTCAATGAAGCCTTAGCTCAAGTAGCACACCTTTCCAAAAAAGCTGCAGACGGCATGGTCACCACCCACCAAGTGGGAGGTGCATTTTTTGTTGCCCTCAAAGTATCCTTTTTTGGAGGACTCTTGGCGGCATTGCCTTTTATCTTATATCAACTTTGGCTTTTTATTGCTCCAGGACTATATAGCAATGAGAAAAAGATGGTCATTCCCTTTGTCGTCGGTGGCACAGTAATGTTCGCAATAGGTGTTTTGTTTGCATACTACGTGGTAACGCCTTTTGGATTTCAGTTTCTCATTACTTTTGGTTCTTTCCTCTATACCCCTCTTATTAATATTGAAGACTATGTTGGTTTTTTTACTAAGATTATGATGGGTTTTGGTCTTGCTTTTGAACTTCCTGTTTTTGCTTACTTTTTAGCTCTCCTGGGTCTAGTCACAGACAAAACACTTAAAGACTTTTTCAAATATGCATTACTCATCATTTTTGCAGTTGCTGCATTATTGACACCTCCTGATGTACTTACGCAACTACTTATGGCAGTACCACTTATTTTGCTTTATGGTGTTTCTATTCTTATTGTACGCGTGGTGAACCCTCACATAGAAGATGAGGATGAACAAGAAGATGAGGGAAAAATAAATAATATACAAGAAGAAAAAAATTCAAATGGATAACACTATGAACCCTGAACTACTCACTAAAAACTATGACTATGAACTACCTGAAGAGTTCATAGCTACCACGCCAGTCCATCCTAGAGACAGTGCTAAACTTTTGGTATACAACCGAAAAACAGATACCATTACACACAGTACCTTTGCACATCTTTTAGAATTTGTACCCAAAGAGTGTGATGTTTTTCTCAATGATACACGTGTTATAAAAGCACGTATTTTTGGTAATAAAGAAGTTGAAAGTACGCAAGGTGGAGGAAAAATAGAACTTCTTTTTAACAAACCTCTAGATGCACATCACTATCTTGTACTTATTAAAGGGAAGGTTCAGATAGACATGAATCTTTTATTTGATGATGACTTAATAGCAACCATCACAGCATTAAATGATGATGGCTCCCGTATTGTCACCTTTTCCCATAAAGGCAAAAATATTCGTTTTGAGAATCTTGTTTTGCTCTTAGACACTATCGGGCATATTCCCTTACCTCCGTACATGCAAAGAGAAGACAACAAAGAAGATGAAACAGACTACCAAACACTCTTTGCCAAAAATGCAGGTGCAGTAGCAGCACCTACTGCATCTTTACACTTCACACCTAAACTCTTTGCTGCACTACAAGCACGACATAAAACACATACAATTACCCTCCATGTTGGGGCAGGCACATTTAAACCTGTTGATGCAGAAGAAATTTTAGACCATCCTATGCATTCTGAGTATTTTGATATCCCAAATGCTTCTGCAAAAATTTTAGACAGTAGCACCCCTCTTTTAGCCATAGGTACAACCGTCACAAGAACGTTAGAGTATTATGTTCGCACAAAAAAGACACAAGGAGAGTGTGATTTATTTTTAAACCCTTCTAACCCACCTCAAAGAGTCACACATCTACTCACAAATTTCCATTTACCAAAAAGTACACTCATAATGCTTGTGAGTGCTTTTATTGGAAGAGAAAAAACATTACACTTATATAGAGAAGCCATAGAGAAGAAATATAGGTTCTTTTCTTATGGTGATGCAATGCTTATACTCTAAAAGGTGTACCTTGAAACAGATTTCATTTCTTACTCTAGCCCTATTTTTCTTAACAGGATGTACTGATCCAAAACCCTATAATTACCCTAATTACGACATCATTAAACCAAAAAAAAGCTGTAAACCTAAACGAGAAAATATCCAAAAGCTTCTTGATGGGCATCTAGGGAAACCTTACGTTTGGGCAGAAGAAGGACCTGATGCTTTTGATTGTTCTGGACTCACCTATAGTATTTATGGTTCTATGGGTATTGAAATCCCACGAGTAGCAAGAGAGCAAGCTAAAATGGGAAAAACTATAGCCTTTAAAGACTTGCACTATGGTGACCTCATCTTCTTTGGACCAAGCAATAAACGCAGTAAACGTATCAATCATGTGGGAATGTATCTTGGACAAGGTTGGTTTGCCCATGCCAGCTCTAAACACCGAAAAGTAATAATCTCACATTTTGACAGAGAACCTGTTTATTTTAAACGTATAAAAGTGTGTAAACGTTACCTAAGTAAAAATGAACTAGAAAAATATATGAACTGTGATGTAGTACTAAAAGATATGCCAAGTACCACTTTACGCCACACTTCACCTTGGGAAACAGGAATGAAACTACCTAAGAAAGCTGTACCAAGATAATGGCTCCTGAAGTATGGGTACAGAAATGTCCTTTACTGCAAGAGAACAAGTAAAAAGGGTAAAAATCAAAAAAGAAACATCTTGAGCACACTACAGACTTTAGGCAACTTCGAGAATATATTTGCTAATTGATTTATTAAGTATTTCCATTTCAAAAATATATTTTTCTTTATACTGAGCAAGCATACCATATTTTTTATACAAAATTTGCTGTAAAATTTCGTTCATCAAGTTATACATATCTTCAGCACCTATAGAACCTGAGAGCCCTCTCATATCTACACATAACATCTTGACCTGTTCAAAACGATGTTCCTGTATAAGCCTAGCAAAGACAGTATAACTCTTGCTATATGCCTCAAAAAACTCTTTAAGCACTTCCAAGTACAATGCTTCACTATTGTTTGCATGCTTAAGACCTTTAGTAATATCAATACCTTGATAGGAAATGACTTTTTTAAGTTTCTTATATGATTTAAGCACTTTTTTTACAGGTTCATTTTTAAGATACATTGCCAAAGCAGTATATAGTTTTCCTATGTTTAACGGTTTTGACAAAAAAGCATTAATGCCCGATTGAAACATTTTTTGGATTTCACTGTCTAAGACTAGTGTCGTAAAAGCAACTATAGGCAACATGTCAAATTTATTGTCAAGGCGAATCATTTGTGTTGCTGTATAGCCATCCATAATGGGCATATTGATATCCATAAGTACAATATCAAACACGATGTTACTCTCTTTGACAATATCTACCGCTTCTTGTCCATTATTAGCTATAGTAATATCTACACCTGAGAGATGTAATAATGATACCAATACCTTTTGATTGATCAAATTATCTTCAACAATTAAAATATTTTTTCCTAAAAAATTTTTAAAGCTTCCTCTTGTAATACCTTTGCTCTCAAGCATATGTGTTTTATGTATTTTTGCTTTAACTGTGTCACTTTTTTCGTTATTAATATTATATATATTTACAATCATTTCAAAAATACGTTCCTGATTTAAAGGCTTAAAAAGATGCACATCTACTATATCATCTACAAAACTTTTTTTATCTGCTACTAACAAGGCACTTAAGGCTATGATTTTAAACTCTTTTCTCATCTTTATCTTATTCAAGTACCCTACCAGCCTTACATCAAAAAGACTCTCGTGCAAAACAATAATATCATAAAGTCCAAGATTAGGCATATTATTTAAAAATTCTTCTTGAGAAACAACCCTTACTCCGTGTCTAAAATAAGCAAACATTTTTTTAATCGCCAAAGCAGAATTATAATTATTATCCACGATAAATACTTTTTTCTCCATGAGTATTTTATCGGGTAGTCGGTACATACGTTTACTGGAACTGTCAATTAATTTAAAAGGTAAAGTTAGTGTCATCGTACTTCCCCTACCTATAGTATTATGTACAGAAAACTCTCCACCCATCATCTCTACTAGTTCTTTGGCAACAAAAAGTCCTAGACCAACATATATACCAGTTTCTTCATCATAATAAGGTATAAATAGCGTTTCTAAATCTTCAGGACTTAGTCCTTTCCCAATATTTGTAAACAAAAATTGCAATTCAATTTTTTCTTTCAAGGTAGTAAACATAGAAATGTCTAATTTTATCTCTTCCATCGCTTCTTCCTCAAGAAGATGGACAAGAATACTCTCAAGTATTTGACCCAAATGTAAAGAATCCCCTACAATACTACGTGGAATATCTTTATCTATATCAAAAATGAGTTCCGTGCTTATTCCTGAAAGTTGAGAACAAATAGACCCAGAAACTTCATTAAGCACATTATTTATATTGAATTCTTCATTAATAATTTCAACCTTTTTTGATTTTAAACGAAGAAAATCTATAAGATTATTAGTGGCATCCAATAGCCCATTGTCCACTTTTGACAACACTTCATCTTTATTTTTAAAAGATTTGGAAGTTTTGACTGCAGTCTTTTGCATTTTTTCAAGTGCCTGCTTTGCAATATTATGAATATTTTCACTCATATTTGTAAGTAGTAGTGTTTGGTTTTTTTCCATCTCTAGCTGTTTGTCAAACAATGTCTGATGTAAGTTTTGTACTTTATATGTCTGATAAGAAGAGACAAAAAGAATAACAATGCCCACAACAGCCAATGCAAAAAGTGCCACCCATATCCAAAATGTATCTGACA
>CAZEUM010000008.1:0-17857 GCA_964514765.1 uncultured Sulfurovum sp. | reverse complement strand
ATATATGCAGACAAAGTCGTATACGGGTGAGTATCTTGCTAAAGAGTTAGGCTATTTGTCTAGTCACAAAATCTTATAGGATAAGCTATAATTTCCTAAAAGGAGTAGATTTATGGGAAATATACAACATGCTAATGCCAAGACAACACCACAAATTAGAAAAAAGAAAAACTGAACATTACTAGCCCTATTGAATCTGTTCACTCAAGCTTTGAGAAAATAAGATTTAGAAAAGGTGGCTTCTTTCAATGCTTGGAAAGAACCAATTTTAATGATAAAATCTAAGGTATACTTTTATACTTTTCCTTTTTCATAAAACTTTCTCAACCATCTATCTAAAGGATACATAAACTTATAAATAGCAGGCACAACCAAAAGTGTAAGTATGGTTGAACTTATAAGACCACCTATAATTGCTAATGCCATAGGTGAATTTGCTTCACTTCCAGCACCTCCACCAAAGGCTAATGGTATCATAGCACCTATCATTGCAAATGTTGTCATAAGTATGGGTCTTAATCTTTTTTCTCCTGCTTCAAGCAAGGCTTCATCTACACTTTTTCCCTCTTTGACTGCTTTATTTGCAAAATCTACAACTAGAATTGCATTTTTCCCAACCATTCCAAGCAGAAGTATGATGCCAATCATTACAAAGAGACTAAAATTATTTCCTGTAAGGTAGAGTGCTACCATAACACCAGTAAAAGACAATGGCATAGATATCATAATAATCAATGGTTGAATAAGTGACTCATAAAGTGAAGCTAAAATTAAGTATATTAAGATTACAGCTAAAAGAATAGCCCCTGCAAATGCTTTATTGGTATCTTGCATATTTTCAACATCTCCTGTAAATCTATAACTATATCCATCAGGGAGTATCTCTTTCATATGCTCTTCTATTTTTTCCATAAGCACATTTAAACTCTCACCAAAAAGACCCGATGTGACCATCACTTTTCTCTCTCTGTTAAATCTGTTTATTGAAGCCGTACTATACGTTTGTTCAAACTCCACAAGTCCCTCTAAAGATACAAATTTACCACTACTGCTTCGCACTTGAAGTTTTTTAATATCTTCAATAGACCTTCTATACGCGTCATCAAATCTTAAAGTGATATCAAACTGTCTTCCCTTCTCTTCATAATATGAAATGGCTCTCTCGCTTGCATAAGCACTACCTAATACAGCGGCAATATCATGTGCACTTACCCCTGCACGTTGAGCATTTTGTCTTAAAATATTAATCTGTATTTCAGGTTTACCACTTTCATAATCTCTATCAATACTTACAGCACCTTTTGTATTTTTAAGAAAAGCCATAAGTTTTGTAGTTATTTTTTCCAAAATATCCAAATCCTCTCCTGTGACTATTATTTGGATGGGGGCAATACTTGCACCCATATCAAATGGAGGTACTTGTTCTACAGTAACAACTAGCTCTTTTAAAGATTTAAATTTATCTCTATATTTTTGTATTATCTCTTCTTGGGATATGCCTATTCTTTGGGAAACAGGTTTTAATTTTACATATATTCTTGCTTTATGAATTTCATTTGCAGCGTTATATCCGATAGACAGAACTGAATATTCTACAAGTTCATCTTCTTCAATTTGTTTTAGTAGTGGGGAGACAGTTTTTTTCATATTGGCTATGTTTGTTCCTACTGGTGCTTTTATGAAAACTTGAAATTCACTGTCATCTTCCATAGGTATAAATTCCATACCAACATTTAGAGAGAAAGATGCCACAAGCAGTCCAACAGTAAACAATATGGTTAAAGTTTTAAATCTTATTAAAGGCTTTAAAATCCATACATAAGCTTTATCCAAAGAAACAAAAAATGGCTCTGTAAAATGGAAAAATTTATTTTGTTTTGCAGATAAAACCCTAGCACCTACAGTAGGTATAAACATTACTGCTACTAAGTAGGAAATGAAAATACCAGAGGCAACAGTCATAGCAAAAGAGTTAAAAAACATCCCAACGAGACCATCCATAAAAGCAACAGGTACAAATACTGCCAACAATACAGAAGATATAGCTAAAATAGAAAATGCAACTTCTTTTATGCCTTCAAAAGAAGCTTCAAAAGCTTGCATTCCCTTTTCCATTTTTTTGCTGATATTCTCTATAACAATAATAGCATCATCTATAAAAATACCAATAGCAAGAGTAAGTCCAATGAGTGTAAGTTTATTTAGATCATACCCCAGCCAATCAATGATTGCAAAAGTACCAATGATTGATGTGGGAATAGCCAATGCCGATACAAGAGTAGCCGTAACATTTCGTAAAAAGAAAAATACGATAATAATCGCCAAAATAGACCCAAAAATAAGGTCAAAAGTAACATTGTTTATATTTACCATGATTTTCTCTGACTGGTCTTGAAGTAATTGCATAGCATAGTCATCACCGGCAATTTGTGTCAGTTTTGGCATAAGTTCTTTTACTGCTTCTATGATATTTAAAATATTTTCACCAGAGATCTTTTTTATTTCTAGCATCACACCTTGATTCCCATTATATGATGAAAAACTTGTTGCATCACTAAGTCCGTCTTTAACCGTAGCTATATCTTTTAATCTAAGACCTGGTTTGATTAAAATATTTTTAAGATCTTCTACTGTTGAAGCATCCAATTTTGCCTTTAAAATAATCTCTTGATCATCATTTATAAGTTTTCCTACACCTTGTTTTACATTTTGTGAAGCGATTATCTCTTGTAAGTCAAGTGTGGTAAGTGCATATTTATTTAATAAAAATGAATCTGCAAAAATTCTTATCTCTCTGTCTTGGTATCCAATGATATCAACCTCTCCAACCCCTTGGATTCTTTGAAGTTTAGGTTTTATCTTTTCTTCTGCCAACCTCATAAGTGCTATAGTATCACCTGTTTTTGTAGCGATAAATAGATTTATTACGCCTCCTGCTGTACCAAGTTTCTTGACGATTGGTTTTTCCACGTCTCTTGGAAGTATAATCCCACCCATTTTATCACGTACGTCATTGGTAGCCTCATTCAGATCTTTAAAAAGTTCAAACTGAATAGTCACTACAGAAAAGCCTTCATAAGAGGTAGACATGAGTTTATCTATCCCATCTATACCACTTACTGCTTCTTCTATTTTATCTGTTACTTTTGTCTCAACCGTAGCTGCATCTGCTCCATCATAAGCTGTTTGAATAGTAACAACTGGAAAATCAACATTGGGAAAAAGATTAACAGGCATAGTTTTATAGGACATTAGCCCAAAAATAATAAAGGTGAGTACGCCCATCAGCGTAGTAATAGGACGATTTATAGCAAATTTATACATCATTTACCTACTTATTTCTCTGTTGTGATAATGCCATCACCAAATAATCCAGTAATAAGATTTTTTACTTCAACTTCTGCTTTTATCTTTCTACTTAGTGGATCGGCATGAGGATGTATTTTTGAGATTACCCCCTCATATTCCTTGGGGTCGCCATCAACCTTATATTTGAAAGTATCTCCTATATTTACATGTTTCCAGTACTTTTGGTCAAATTCTAAAACAAGTTTTCCATTATACCTGCTTTGTATTTTGAAGAGGGTACGAATTATGGCACCTGAAACAACATCACCTTCTTCTATACTTTTGTAAAATATAACCCCATCAAACGGTGCTTTAAGTATGGTTTTATCCAGTAATGCTTGCTGATATATCACCTGTGCTTTTGCACTTTCATATTTGAAGGCATAGCTGTCAAATTTTGAAGCGTCAACAAGTTTTTTAACTTTAATTTGTCTATCATAATCTTTTTTTGCATACTTTAAAGCAGTTGTTGCTATATGTAAGGTTGCTCTTAGGTCATCATTTTTTAAGCTTGCAAGAATATCTCCTTTTTTAACCAAAGATGAGACTTCAACAGCAACATTGTTTACCGTTCCTGAACTTGTAAAAGCAAGATTTGCACTCTTCTTTGCTGCTACTGTAAACGTTGCATACACCTCTTGGGCTTGTATGTTTATAGCTAGTAACATTAAACTCAAAATTATTTCCCTCATCGTATATACTCCTTAGGGCTTTTCCCTGCATAATAGTAGTAAATGGATTTTCTAATCTCATAATTATAAACCGTCTCTTTGTAGCGTGCATAAGCCAGGGTTTTTTGTGCAAGTGCATCTAAAAAAGCAATATTATCAACCAATCCAACTTCAAATTTTTGACGTATTACATCATATGTGTTTCTTGCGGCCCTCAATGCACTTTTAGAGCTTTTAAGTTTTGTTCTGCTTGTTTTTAAACTTTTCTTTGATAATTTAAAGTGCATTGCTTGCTTTTTCTTTGCATGGTCTATTTGAGAAAGAAGTGATAACCTTTCATACTTTACTGCTTCACTTTCTTTTTCCATTTTTCCCTTATCAAAAAGTTTCATCTTTACAGAAATCATCAATCTATTTTGATGAGAGATCAAAAATTCATCTGCATTGATACCTGGCACATTAACTATATCATCAAAATGTGATCTATGGTAAGTATTTGAAAGATTTACCTGAGGCATGTATTCTGCATCTATAGCATTGGCACTTTCTTTAACAGCACCAGCATTGGCTTGAAGTATTTTAATGGTCTCAAATACTTCAAAATGTATATTTTTAGGTTCTCTAAAATAGTTATTTTTTAATTGAGTGGCTGATAAGCCACTAATAAGTTTTAAATTCTCTTCACTTGTTTCAAGCGTAAGTTTGGTATTTTCAAGCGTAAAATTATTATTTTCATGTACGGCTGTAAGCTTGTCAATATCCTCTACAGTAGCTAGACCTGCGCTTTTAAATTTTTTAACACGGTTTATTTGTGCTTTAAGTTCAGCAGAGCGTTCTTTTAAGGCATTGATTGTTGCTTTAAGAGTTTGTATACCATAATAGTGACGCACTATCTCAAGTGTTATACTTTTTTCAAAAGCACTTTTTTCAAAAAGAGAAGCTTCGTGTTTAAAGTCTTTTGCTCGTAAAAGTGCATCTTTTTTGCCACCATCATAAAGGTCTACACTCACAGAAGCATATATATTACCTATTTGACCGGGACTGACCAAATAGTTTGGTGTCAAGAGGGAATAATCGGCACCAACATCTATAGTAGGCCAGTAAGCACTTTTAGATGCATCAACTTGCTTTTTCTTAGCTTTAATATCGATCTCTTTTGCTTTGATTAGACCATTGGTTTTATTGGCATTATTTATAAATGTTTTCAAACCATAACTTTGAGCAAAGATACAAAGGGGAAAAACAAGAATAAGTACTTGAATTTTAACGCTTGTTATTTTTATCATTTTGTTTCCTTTATTGCTATCACTTTAAACAGTGCATCTAAAAAGTTATTAATCTCATTTTTTGGGTCAAGTGCTGCGGTATGTGACTCAACCACAAGACCTAATCCAAAAGCAAGTAAGGCACTTAGCAGATATTCTGATTCAATACAGATTTCATTTTTTCTTATGCCTTCTTTTATAATTTGAGTCAATATATCCATAAATTTCCCTCTACACTTTATATTGAACTCAATCATCTCCTGTGTTCCATTTGTCATGGAGATTGCTAAAAATTCTCTATAGATATTTAATTGCTTATGACTGTTTTCATCTTCATGTATCATATATAAAAAATGAAATAGTTTATTTTTGGTACTTATATTTTGTTTGGTAATTTCTTGTAGTTTTTGTTCATATGCTGTAATAAGGGTCGTTATAATTTCAAAAACGATATCTTCTTTGTTTTCAAAATATTCGTAGATTGTACCTTTACCCACCCCTGCCGTTTTAGCTATCTGCGATATAGTAAGATTTTTAATACCATATTCCAAAAGGAGATCTGTACAAGAACAGGCTATGTTACTTCGTTTTTCTTCTTTATTTACGGGTATTGCCATAGATATCCTTTAATGACTGACCATCGGTCAATAAAACTATAGCAAAATATTTCTTAGAGAAAAATAAAAAAGTAAGGAAGTTTTTATAACAAACAAGTAAATGGAAAAGCTTCTATCGTTTTAAAAGAAAACTTAGACAAAGCACTTCAAACTTTTCCAAATATATTTAATTAGTACCGTAATAATCTAGTGAAGTAATTATGAAGACTCTATAAATTTTTTTAATGACCACCAAAACACCTGTACCCAATAACTTTTTAGAAAATGTATTTGACCCCTTTAATATAAACTATAGGTAACATAAAAAATAATTCTTGTTTTTTTATTGGGTAGGGGGTAGTCTTTATATGCAATTCGTATGACCTCCAAGGTATTGTTATCTAAGGTGGCATAGCCTATGGGTGTTTTAAGTCTTAATCCTGATATATCACCATTAGGGTGTAGGTAAAAAGAGACTATATTTGTACCTTGTTGCCTTGTTCTTACTGCTACATAGGGGTATCCGTTACGTGTAAGTGTATTTTGTGTAATACGGTGAATGGTGCCAAGGTTATTGCGTATAAATTTCTTTTGTGTAGTTGTATAGGTATTGAATTCAGGACCATAGAGGTTGTGAATCATACGGTCTCCATAAGAACCTGAACCTGATTTACGCCGAGAGGTTTTAGGACTTTTGGTATATTCAAAATTTTTTGTAGATCCCATAAGAAAATTAGCAAGGGGGTCTTTTGAACGTTTTGTCTTTTTGGCTTTTTTGGCTTTCTTTATCTTCTTGGGTTTTGTACGTTTTTTAACTACTTTTTTCTTTTTGACCTCTTTTTTAACTATTTTCTTTTCTTTTTTAGCTTTGGTCAAATTATTTTCTTCTGTACTTTTCTGGGCAAAATCTTTGCTACTTACATCTAGTATTTTCTCTTTCCGAGGTGCTTCTATAGTTTTAGGTTCAGGCTTTTTTCCCACTATAGGTTTAAGAAGTACGGGTGGAGGTATAACAGGCATAGGCTTTTTAGGTTTTACAATAGGTTTAGGCTTAGGTTGAGGCTTGGGTGCAGGAGGGGCTGTTGTAACTTGTTTTAAATTAAGTGTCATTTTTTTGTCTTGTGTGGCAGGGGGTTTGAAAGTGATTTCTTTAAAGTTTGTCAAAAAAAGCAGTAAAATGAGTAGGTGCAACAATAAAGAGAGTAACAATGCTTTAGTGATTCTGATAACATGCTCCTCTGCCTAAGTACCCTTAGTGTATAATCCATGCAATTATAACAACTAAACATAATAAAAGGCTAATAGTATGGCATATGACAAAAGTATAGTAGCGTTTGAAGAAGCATACAGAGTGATTCCTGGGGGTGTAGATTCACCTGTACGGGCATTTTCTGCTGTTGAGGGTATACCTCCATTTATTGACAGAGGTGAGGGTGCTTACCTTTTTGATATTGATGGCAATCGCTACATTGATTATGTGCAAAGTTGGGGTCCACTCATCTTTGGTCATTGTGACGCAGATGTAGAAAATTCTGTTATGGAAGCGGTAAAAAGAGGGCTAAGTTTTGGTGCACCTACTACGGTTGAAACGGCACTTGCTAGTGAGATAGTATCTTTATTTGAAAACATAGACAAGGTGCGCTTTGTTTCTTCAGGAACAGAAGCCGTGATGTCTGCTATACGTTTGGCTCGTGGCGTGACCAAGAGAGATAAGATTTTAAAATTTACAGGCTGTTACCATGGGCATTCAGATTCTTTACTTGTGCAAGCAGGTTCAGGTCTTGCTACCTTTGGTGTACCTTCTAGCCTAGGCGTTCCTGCTGACTTTACAAAACACACCTTGCTGGCAACTTACAATGACATCGCTTCTGTTATAGCCTGTTTTAATGAAGCAGTAGACGAGATTGCTTGTGTCATCATAGAGCCAATTGCAGGGAATATGGGACTAGTCCCTGCGGATGAAGTATTTTTAGAAGAGTTAAGAGGTTTGTGTACCAATCATGGCACAATACTCATTTTTGATGAGGTAATGTCTGGGTTTAGAGCCTCTTTAAAAGGTTCACAGGGTATCTCTTCTGTAAAACCAGACATAGTAACTTTAGGAAAAGTCATTGGTGCAGGTATGCCAGTGGGTGCATTTGGAGCAAGTGGAGAAATAATGTCACACCTTTCTCCAGAAGGTCCAGTTTACCAGGCTGGAACACTCTCAGGCAATCCTGTAGCTATGACAGCAGGACTTACAAGCATTAAAAAACTAAAATCAAATCCTTCTATTTATGTTTCTTTAGGGAATAAAGCCAAAAAGCTTATGGAGGGGTTTAAAAAAGCAGCGCAGGCTTCTGAAATTCCTTTTGTAACAGAGGTAAGAGGATCTATGTTTGGTTTTTTCTTTTCAGACAAAGTAGTCAAAAATTTTGATGATGCACTGGCTAACGACAGTGAGATGTTTGCCAAATTTCATAAAGGAATGCTAGATCGAGGTATTTACCTTGCTTGTTCTTCGTATGAGACAGGGTTTATTTGTGCAGCAACGACTGATGAAATGATAGAAGAGAGCATTAAAGCTGCCTATGAAGTAATGGCAGAGATTAAAGGATAGACATGCCCAAAGAGCCAAAATTAAAAAAAATAGTGGATGCGGCAGATGGGCTTAGCCTTGGCATCTCCATCGTTGTGGCAGTGCTAATAGGTGTGGGTATTGGCATTGGTTTACAAAAACTTACAGGGGCTTGGTGGACTATATTTATAGGAGCATTCATTGGTATAGCTGCTGCAATACTTAATGTCTATAAAGCTTATGCAAAACAGAAAAAATCATTAGATGAATTGGCAAAAGACCCTCGCTACACTTACAAAGCCAATCAAGAACTTCAAAAAAAGTATGACAAAGAAGATGATGAGTAAAATAACACTTCAAATACTAAAATCACTTCTTATTGTAGATGTAGTTGTGATAGTAATTTCTATAATATTTTTTGATATTAGAATGCTTTTGAACACACAAATAGGCTTTATATCCGCAAGCCTAGTCATGTTGGCCTCTATGAAAAGTTATAAACGTATGGTAGATGCTAGAGTGGAGCTAGACCTTGTGATTATGGACGATTCTCGGGATGTCATAGATAAGCTAGAAGACCCTTATAATCTTTATAGCGAAGAGGTAAGAGAAGAGGGCAAAACTTTAGTAGATACGGTAAAAAATGAACCTCAAAAAATAAAGAAAAGTTCTCGAACACTTACCCAAACAATAAAAGATGCAAAAACAGCACTTTCTTTGTATCGTATAGCTGCGTATATTGTGTTTATTTTAGGGTTCTTTTATTTGAACCGTCATGATTTGTTACAAGTGCCTAGCTATATATTGGCTATTTCTTTGCCTATGTTGGTTGTGGTATTTGTACTTTTGTCCCACAAAGAAACAAAGACATAAGAAATACAAACACAAGATACACTACAATAAATCCACTACACTTTAGGACGTATGATGAACAAAATACTATTACTCACTCTCTCAATATTTACATTTACTGCCTGTGGCAATGAAGAACCAAAACCTTTGGTTTGCACTACAAAACCCATACAAGCACCTTTTGCACTTCAAATCATTGACAAACCTATAGACTTTGGAGCTAAACGTATTACTATGACTAAGGAGTATATCAAGACGCATTATGGAATGGATGTTGAAAATATTGAAATAAAACCTAAAATCATTTTACTGCATTGGACAGCAGACATGAGTTTTGACAAATCATTTCAACGCTTAAAGCCTCAAAAATTATTGACAGATAGAAAAGATATAGCCAATGCATCATTGCTTAATGTCTCTGCACAATTTTTAGTGGCACGTGATGGTAAGGTGTATCGTCTTATGCCAGAGAACTGGATGGCAAGACATGTCATAGGCTTGAACTATTCCAGCATAGGCATAGAAAATGTAGGAGGTAAAGACAATAAAAAAGAGGACCTAACCCCTGCACAAGTAGAGGCAAACATAAACTTAGTACGGTACTTAAAAGCCAAATACCCTAGTATAGAATACTTAGTAGGACACCATGAATACAAACAGATGGAACAAACCTCTCTTTGGCTTCAACGTAACAAAGGGTACAGAACGGTAAAATCTGATCCAGGTGATGCTTTTATGGAAAAAGTGCATCATAAAACAAAATATTTAGGACTTAAACGAGCTCCAAAAGGTAAGTAATGAACTCAGCTTTTTCTACTTTAGACTGGGTCATATTTGGTACATATTTTTTAATATTAACTCTTACTAGTGTTATCTTGTCTCAAAACAAAATTAAATCTACACGTGATTATTTTTTGGGTGGCAATACTGTACCAATGTTTGCAGTAGCCATTTCTGTACTTGCTACCTCGCAGTCTGCAGCTACATTTTTAGGAGCTCCTGAGTACTCTTATGGGAAAGATTTAACTTTTATAGGCTTTTATGTTTCCGCCTTTTTGGCGGTTATATTTGTGGCTCGTGTACTCATACCTAGGTTTTATGCTATTAATGCATTCACAGTGTATGAGTTACTAGAACATCGTTATGGAGAAAAAGCCAAAAAACAAGCAGGGATTATGTTTCTCATAGGTCGTCTTTTTGCATCTGGTGCTAGGCTTTACATAGGGGCACTTGCTATCTCGATGATACTTTTTTTAGACATTAGCCCAAGCCATGTGGCTATTTCTATATCTATATTGATGTTAGGGGCATTGGCATATGCATATTTTGGTGGTGTAAAATCTGTTATCTTTTCTGACATTATTCAAGCTATAACCTACATAGGAGCAGGGATTGCTGTACTTGCGTACCTGTATGTCACTATAGATGCAGATTTTTCTACAGTAGTAAATACGCTACAAGCAGACAACAAACTTAAACTCCTAGACTGGTCTATGTCTGGTGGGTTTTCTGTATGGGCATTGTTAGGAGGGTGGCTACTGCTTAATATCGCAGCGTACGGTCTAGACCAAGAAATGACACAACGTGCTTTAACTTGTAGAGATAGTAAATCTGCACAAAAAGCATTGATGATGAGTATTTATATTACTATTCCTGTAGCCATACTCTTTTTATTCATAGGTTTACTGCTTTACCTTTTTTACCAGCATCCAGAACTTTCACACTTAAGTATAGAGGTTATTCAAAAGTTTGAAGGTGAAAAAATAACCATCTTTATGTACTATATCTTGCATGAAATGCCAGAAGGCATGCGTGGGCTTGTGACTGTAGGAGCAGTGGCTGCTGCATTGTCTTCTTCTAATTCTGTACTTGGTGCTATGTCTTCTGTAGCCATTCAAGACCTTTACCGCCCGTGGAAAGAGAAACAAGGCAGGACAGATGAAATGCACTTTGTCAAAGCAGGGCGACATGCTGTACTCTTTTTTGCTGTAGCACTTTCACTCATGGCGATGTTAAGTTACTACTGGCAACGCTACACAGAATTGCCACTACTAAGTTTTGCCCTTGGTGTAATGGCTTTTGCTTATACAGGTTTACTTGCTGTGTTTGGTGCTGCCATATTTACCAAACGTGGGAATGCTATAACTGTGCCACTTGCCCTGATAGCTGGGTTTATGACAGTTTTATTACTTCAACCTTATGTATTAGGTACAGTGTTGGACTTTAAACTGGGCTTTGCATGGCAGATACTTGGGGGGACTTTTGTGGCATTTGGGGTGATGATGTTGGGGAAAGATTTGCATTCTAAAAATATATCTGATATAATATCTAAATAGATATATTAAAGGATATGTAATGTCAGTTGTCAAAAAGTTAATCTCATTTGATTCGGTGGTTGCAGAGGAGCTTGAGAATCTCTCTAAGACACTGGATATAACACAAAAAGAGCTTATAGAACGTGCTTTAGATTTTTATTTTGACCATTACAGATAGCATCACTGCACAAAAAATATCGGATGATGTGTTAGTAGGTAAGGAAAAGGTACATGATGCCAACGATGTCTTTGCAGAGCTTGGAATTGAATAGTGCACAAGCTAAAGTTAACAGATGAAGCCATAGATAATTTAAAAAGATTTAACCATGTAGAACAGCAATTAATAGCCAGAAGGATAAGAGCCATCTTTGAAATACAAGATGAGAAGTTAATCTTATTGACATTTAAAATAGGTAGACGTAAAAATATCTATGAATAAAATAATATTTTTACACACAATTCTCCATAATCTCAAACCAATCTCTGCTAAACATTCTTCTAAAAAGGAATGATATCTATGCAAAAAGAACTCTACATCGGCATTATGTCAGGCACTTCACTCGATGGTGTAGATGTTGTCTTGTGCGAGATAGATGTACAAACATGCACGCTTCTATCTTCCTTAGAATACCCTATTCCTTTAGAATTAAAAACAGATATATTGACTATGATTGAAGGCAAACACACCTTGAAAAAAGTAGGTGAGCTAGACCATCGTTTAGGTTTGTTGTTTACGCAGGCTGTAGGTGCCTTACTCATACGTTCAGATATAGACCCTAAAAGCATAAACGCCATAGGTTTACATGGACAGACTTTGTGGCATGAACCTAATGGATATTATCCCTTTTCTGTGCAACTAGGAGACCCTAATATTTTGACTGCTAAGACAGGCATAGCTGTGGTGGCTGATTTTAGACGTAAAGATGTTGCCTTAGGTGGACAAGGTGCACCTTTTGCAGCTGCTTTTCACGAATTTATATTTAGAAATATTCAAGAATCTCTTGTTGCTGTGAACATTGGAGGTATGGCAAATATTACGGCTTTAAATCACAAACTCATAGGCTACGATACGGGATGTGGCAATGTATTGCTGGATATGTGGGTAGCACAACATAAAGGCACTCCATATGATAAGAATGGCACATGGGCAAAGAGTGGCACAGTCGATTATGGACTTCTGGATGCCATGATGTTAGACAGTTATTTTGTACAGCCATACCCTAAAAGTACAGGCAGAGAGAAGTTTAACAAAGCATGGTTGCATAGTCACCTTTTGGGTAGAGCATATAATCCAGAAGATGTACAACGTACACTTTTGGAACTCACAGCATTAAGCATAAGCAATGAAGTACTGCGTTTCAATAAAGATATTGTGATGCTTTGTGGTGGTGGGTCTAAAAATAGTTTTTTAATTGAGCGTATCAAAGCATTGCTACCCAATATAGAAGTAGCAATAGCTAACAATACAGATGAGCTTGAAGCCATGACTTTTGCCTGGCTTGCCTACAAACGACTACATAAAGAAAAAGTCAATTTGAAAGATGTAACAGGTGCTAGTGCCAATGCCATATTGGGTGGAATTTATGAATAAAAGGAAATATGCATGAAAGGAAATATATATGAAAGCAATGATATTAGCCGCAGGTCTTGGTTCACGCATGAGATCACTTACAGACACAACGCCCAAACCTTTGTTAAAAGTAGGGGGCATACCTCTTATTGTTTGGCATCTTGAGCGTTTGGGACATAATGACTTTAAAGATATTGTGATTAACATTGCGCACCTAGGGTACAAAATACCTGATGCTTTGGGAGATGGCTCAGACTGGGGTGTACATATAGAATATAGTGATGAACAAGAAGAAGGTGGCTTGGAAAGTGCAGGGGGCATCGTAAAAGCCTTGCCTCTTCTTGGTGAAGAAACTTTTTTAGTTGTAAATGCTGATGTATTTACAGACTTTGACTTTCAATACCACAGAAAGTTAGCCAATGGTATTTTGGCCCATCTTATACTTGTACCTAATCCAAAGCATAACCCCAAGGGTGATTTTGCCTTAGATGGCAATCTTGTATTTGATCATAAGCAATATACCTTCTCTGGCATTGGCTATTACTCCCCAAAACTCTTTAAGGGGCTTTCTTATGGTAAATCTGCTTTAGCTCCTTTGTTGCGCCAAGCTATGAAAGAGGGAAAGGTTACAGGAGAACTCTATGAGGGTGAGTGGTTGGACATTGGAACACCAAGGAGACTCAAACTTTTAAATGCAGAGCTGATAAATAGGTATTAGAGGTTCTCTTTATCTATATTTTGTCTTTCAGCATGCATGCACAATAAAAACATATAATATTAAAATTCATTAAAGGATTTCATATGAAATATAATATTTTACTCCCCCTTGTTGCATATATAGGACTGGGTACTACACTTTTTGCAGATCCATTTTATGATGACAGTACAGTAGGATTCCAACATCCATTTCCAGCAATAATTTCTTACCCTTATATTGGTGGTGCATTTGCACTTACTAGTGTAGAAGATAATTATGTAGATTTTATATTTCCTTTTAATAGTGAAAAAACAGACATAGACTATACTAGCGCAATGTTCCAAGCGGGGTACCAGCATAATCGATATCTTGCTCTGGAATTTAGGCACTGGTCTTCTGTGAGTAGTGGAGTGTACAATACAAATAGTAATCACCATTCTCCTAATGCCTATGAGTCATTTGGTGCATGGGGAATGTATATTAAGCCTACGTATCCACTAAGCCCTCAATTTTCTATTTACGGATTACTCGGGTTTACAAGCGTTAGTGTAGATGGTACACAGGTGGGGTCAGAGATACTTCATGATAGGGGAGATCTTTCTTGGGGCGCTGGTGTATCATTTGACCTTAGCCTACATTTTGCTTTCTTTGTAGATTATGTTTCTCTCTTTGATGATAGAAGAGATACTTTAGATACTATACAAGATACAAAAGTAGATACCCTCAATGCTGGCATCACTTACAAATTTTAAATACTCTTTAGGGAGCGTCCAAATACTTCGCAACCCCATCTTCATCATTGGAGTGGGGTAGCACAATATCTGCAACTTCTTTCACCTCATTCAAAGCATTGGAAACAGCTACGGAAGTACCTGAAAATTTAAACATACCTATGTCATTTATAGAATCACCAAAAACAGTCATGTCTTTTGGGTCACATTTTAAATAATCCATTACTTTTTTTAGTGCATGAGCCTTGTCACCTTCTGGGTGAAGTAGGGTCAGAAAGTAGCCTCCTCCATATTTTTCAGGAGAGAGCTTGGCTTCTATGGACTTTCCAAATGTTTTTTTGATTTCATTATAGAGAGGTAGAAGTTGATTTTTATAGCCAAAATAGACTATTTTTAGGTTCTGTTCCATGGTGCGATTGTCAGGGTTAAACTGCATACATGAATCGTTTTTATATCCTTTTAAAACATCTTTTTGGTAGTCATTGAGTTTACGTGGATACAAAAAAGCCTCGTTAATACCAGAACCATTTATCCCAATAATAAAAGGATCTATATCAAACTTCAATCCTAAATCAATAATGGCATCGCCTAGTGATTTGTCAAACACTTTAAGGTCTATGAGTTTACGTTCTGGGGTTATAATAATAGCACCATCAAGCAAAATCATAGGAGCATTAATCTGTATTTTTTTGAGTAACTCTTGTGACTTTGTAAAACTTCTAGCTGTGGCTATACTCATAATATTATGTTTGGTTTTACTGTTCCATACATTTTCACTGTAGGGGCTTATACTTAAATTGGAGCGTAAAAATGTATGGTCTAGGTCTGTGATGTATATGTTTTTTTTATCACTCAATTTAGAAACCTTACAGAGAAATTACTTTGTGCCTAAAGACGGGCTTTTTGTATGGGTATTATAGCCAATAATTCGTCTCTTTTATGTTAATTTTTTTCCTTGAATTAACACAGCAAAAAATCTCACAGCCCAAGCAATAAACATAAGCATCCACACAGTTGCGGAGATGTCAAATAGTAGCATATAATTCCATCCTAAGGCAGCCACTATAGAGGTGATTATACGTACAATGACCACTACTTGCGTCCAAATAAAAAGTGCTTTTACCCACTTGTCTGCTTGCATTTGATTGCCTGAATGTCCTAGTGTTACTCGGGTACCAAAACCTATAAGTATGGTAAAAACAAAACCAAGCATAAGCACATGAATATCTAAAAATAAGAAGTTTGCTCCTGTTATAAGTGTAATACTATTTGTTATTGCAGACAAGGCAAAGGAGACAGGCACCCAAAGCATTGCTATATGTAAGATTAAAAGCATAGGGTTAGACTTTGCCGATCTTAGCTTCCAGCGTAAGAGTTCTTTCCCAATGACAAATGCCAATGCAAAATCTGCAACAAAGGAACTATGGGGTATCACACTTTCAAGAATGACATGTAATAGCAAAAGAGAAAAAATGATAAGAAGCAGTTTTTCCTTTTTTTCTACCATAGAGTGAGAGAAAAAAGGTATCATTCTCTGTGCTACTGTAATGGTGAGTAGAAACAGATAGAGGTATATAGATATCTCCATAGCAAGTCCCATCAATGGCATATAAAAAAGTACTGCAACTATAAACATAAGATGGGCTACTAAGCCCCATATCATGGCATGGAGTATCCAATATATGTCTTGTTTGTCAGGCATCTTTGTGTTGAGATACATTTCTCTAAGTATACTTACAGAGAGAAGATGTCCCGTAAAAAGTACTAACATTGCAATAGCAGAAAAAATAGGGCTTACAATGCTCCCCAACAAATAAAGTACAGACCCAAGATAATAGAGTGTAAATACACGCATATAAACTTTTAGTTTAATAGGTTTAGTAGACGTAAATTTTGGGAAGGTTGTAAATAAAAAAGCTATAAAAGCAGGGGTAAACATGAGAAATACTATACCATAAGCATGAAAACTTGAAGGACTAATGGCAAGGCTTAGTACCCCTTTATAGCTTAGCAAAAATACCAACATTGTTATTATGGCATTTACAAAAGCCAAAACAAAAAATGGCTGATGGGGCTGGGAAAAGAAGTAATTACTTTTAGGATCTTCGCTAAATTTCATATGCATGGTAATATCCTTGTATTTGATTTTATTATATGATAGCTAAAAAATAATGCGTCTATGTTGATATATCTCAATAAAGACTTTCATCATATAATATACCATAGAAGAAGTGGGACACATGACTCAAATATAAAACCCATAAGTTTAGATATCCCCCTTACTTACACTTCTTGCATCTGCCCTTCAAAATAACACCTTCAATTACATAATTATCTAAAAGTATAGGACCTAGGTTTTCTATGCATTCAATAGAGTGACAGTAGTTACAGATGAAATGAGGATGTACATCTTTTTTAATTTCAAAGTAGCTTTTTTTATCATTGGCTTCAAAAGTATTGACAATTTTTTCGTCTATAAATTTTGCTATATTTCTATAAAAAGTTGCTTTATTCATTTTGATATCATTTTTGATATCTTCATAACAAATAGGTTTGTTAATATTAATGAGAACCTTTAGCAGTTCTGACCTAGCAACTGTCAATCGTATATTGGTATTTTTTATAATATTTTCAATGTCCATAGTGTGTATTGTAGCTGAAACATTAGTTAAAACATTTAAGCTTGCAAAAAGTAAAATGCCGTTCCAAATTATTTACAAGGATAGCACATAATGACTACAAAAACGCTACAAACTATAAAAATCTTAGGATTACTTGCTATTACAGGACATGCATCAGCATGGGCCTGTAATGGATCACACATATTAGGAGCAGGAGGAGCAGGTGCCATACATACATTGGCAACAGATACCATGAAAAAGGGAGATACGTTTATAGGAATAACTACAGAAAATATTATAAATAATTCTCTAAGTGATGCGCGTATCATAGAAGCTATTAAAGAAGGGGTGGGGCACTTACATAATGTTGATAGTTTATCTACACATGCTTTGGCATTTTCTTATGGTGTAACGGACAATTTAACACTTAATATAAACCTTCCCTACAGCATACGACGTAATATTAGAGTTGGTAAACCAGGGCATGGTGCTCACGGTCATGGCTCACATGGGCATGATTTTCATGGAGATGGCGAACCTAGAGTACATGCCCCTGGTAGCACAAAAGGCATAAGTGACATGCTCGAACTATCCTAGAGGTTTCGTTATCAAGTACCCACCCAAAAGTACAGGA
>CAZEUM010000007.1:0-18083 GCA_964514765.1 uncultured Sulfurovum sp. | reverse complement strand
ATCCTGAGTATTTTAAGCTGAATCCTGAGAGTAAGTCTTTGGGACTAAACAAATAAGCAATATAAGGAAACAAAAACATCCATTTCGTATCGAATATATTCCAGTTAAATACCCTAAGCCAAAAGAACTAGTGCCGGTAGTTAAATAAAGCACATGCACCTGATTGCCAATCGTGGAATTATATCACGCTTCATAATGTGATAATAAAATTATGCTATACTGTTCTGTAAGATTAATATGTAAAAGGATTATGTATGATAGAAGCTACATTAGCAGACCTTAGACAGTCTGCATCATTTTTCAAAACAACCCAAGTTGTGCATATAGTCAATGGTAGAAAAAAAGAAGACATCGGCTACTTTGTGCCTAACATCTTTAAAGACAAGTTTGAAAGTTTTTTAATGGAACTAGAAAAAGAGAAAAAGAGAAAGCTACTACACCGCATAGCAAAGGTAAGTACAAAAGATAGCATAGGTGATGGGGCTGTAGATGATGGGATTAACTAGGGGGGATATTGTTCTTGTGAACTTTTCTCCTGCCAAGGGTGGTGAGATAGGCAAACTGCGACCTGCCATCGTGTTAAGTGATAGCGATGACAATGAGATTTTAGAAACAGTGATTGCGATACCACTATCTACACGCATAGAAGAAGATGCTTTGCCATACAGGTACCTCATCAAAAAAAGAGATAAGATACAAAAAGACTGTGATGCTTGCATCTATGAGATACAAGCTTTATCTAAGACACGTGTCAAAGAAAAATTGTCAGTCTTAAATGATGAAGAATTAACAATCATTCAAGATGCACTTTGTCAGATAGTCAGATAATATGAAACTCTACGAACTCCAAGCCATCGCCAAACGTCTAAACGATTTCACCTTTATCAGCCGTGCTAGACGCATAGAAGACAATACCCTAGAAATTATGTTTGACAAGTCTCAAAGCTACTTCTTTAACATGCTACGAGGGCATAGCATTGTCTACAAAGCAGCATCTCAAAGACCTTTACAAGGCTACAATGCGCCTTTTGACACCTTACTACACTCACTACTAAGTGCTTCTAAACTCATAGCAGTAGATGTGCCAAACGATGACCGTATTTTGCGTTTTACCATTGCTCCTAAAAGTTCATATAAAGACAAAACTGTTTACCTGCAACTGGAATTTACAGGTAAAAATACCAATGCCATTCTTATAGATGAAAATGAAGTCATCATTGAGGCATTGCGTCACATTGATGCGGAAAGTTCTTTTCGTGTCATTCGTCCAGGTATGGAACTGCTTGCCATTCCTCCTTTCCAGAGGAAAGAAGAGAACAAAGAAATACCTGATATTGACCTGTACCTAGAAGAAACCTATACAAAAATACAGGCTAGAAAACTTCTAGAACTTAAGAAACAAAAGCTTGTAGCGACTGCCAAAAAATCAAAAAAGCTTGCCCAACTTTTAGAAAAATTACCTAATGCACAAACTTTGGCAGAACGTGCCAAAGTTGCCAATGACCATGGCTCCCTCATCTTGGCAAACCTCTACCAAATAAAACCTTATGATAAGACCTTAAAAACCTTTGATTTTGAAGGTAAAGAAGTCAGCATTATCTTGCCTAAAGGCATAAAAGTAAATCGTATTTCAGATTATTTTTTCAACCTTGCAAAACGTGCAAAGTCTAAAGCTAAAAATGTACATATAGAAGAAGAAAACCTACAAAGTAAAAAAGACTTTTATGACAATATATATTACGCACTAGAACAAGCCAAAGAGCCTTATGAGCTTGAATTACTTGTTCCTAAACGTGCCAAATCACAGCGTAAAAAAGAGAAACTTAGAGAGGGCGAACTCTTTTGGATAGAAGACTATAAAGTACTCGTAGGCAGAAACTCAAATGAAAACCAAAAACTCTTAGGACTTGCCAAAGCCAATGACCTTTGGATGCACATAAGAGATGTACCTTCCTCTCATGTTATCATACGAACAGACAAACAAAACTTACCAGACTCTGTCGTACAAGCTGCAGCCAAACTTTGTGTAGATTTTTCAGTCAAAAACCCTGGCGACTATGAAGTAGACTACACTAAAAGAAAATTTGTAAAAGTACAAGAAGGTTCTAAGGTACTTTATAACAAATATGATACGATTAAAGTCACTAAAGAAGGTGTTGAAATACGAATCTAACAAAAAGCGTGATATACTTACTACCTATATAAAACTAGGAAAAAATATGACTAAATTTTTTACAGATTACCAAGCACGTTGGCTAACAGGCATAGGATTACTAGCACTTGTTGGGTTCATAGGCTGGATTGACAGCTTTTTTATCATGTGGACTTTTTTAGGTGTCATTTATATCTTTGCTTTCCATGAGGCAATGAAGCTTTTTAAACTTACCTCTTCAAGTGCTTATGTTTGGGCTGTACTTTTATGGCTACTCGCCTATTTTTACCCAAATCCCGATGACTTATTCTTCCTTATTGCTATTATTTTTGCTGCTTCTCTTGCCTACTTTCATAACTTTGACAAAAGACTACTGCTTCCCTTTCTCTACCCAGTCTCAGGTATACTTTTTTTCCTCATCCTTTACAAAGACTTTGGTATACCTGCCATGTCTTGGCTTCTTGTTACCGTTGCACTAACAGACATAGGTGCTTTTTTTACAGGAAAAGCCATAGGCAAAACCAAATTTTCAGACACTTCCCCAAACAAAACACTTGAAGGCTTGTTTGGTGGTATTTTTCTTGCGACTATAGTTGGTACATTTGTGGGTATATATATCAATATTGCTCCTTTTTGGATAGTTCTTATCGTCACCTTTCTCACAGCAATTTCTTCCATCTTTGGAGACCTTTTTGAGTCATATCTCAAACGTGAAGCAGGCGTGAAAGACGCTGGTGACCTACTCCCTGGACATGGAGGCATACTAGACAGAATAGATGGCTATCTTTTTGGTGCTGTCATCATGGTTGTTGCCTTGCGTGCTCTTATTTAATTTATGTCTAGCATAGTTCTTTTAGGCTCTACAGGTTCCATTGGGGTCAATACCCTCATCGTTGCCAAACGTTATGACATTGCCATAGAGGCACTGGTAGCTGGCTCAAATATAGACTTGCTTAACCAACAAATAGCTGCACATAAACCAAAAACTGTTGTTATAGCAAACATTGCAGACAAACACAAGGTAAATCACACAAATGTACGTTGTGGAAACGAAGCCATACTCACACTCATAGAAGAATCACAAAGCCCCATGGTAGTCAATGCTTTAGTTGGCTACACAGGTCTAGCCCCCACCCTCAGAGCCACAAGCTTAGGAAAACGTGTAGCACTTGCTAACAAAGAGTCACTAGTCGTGGCAGGTGAGTTTATAGACATGTCACTCATTACCGTCATAGACTCTGAACATTTTGGACTTTGGTACCTCATTAACAAACGCCCCATAAACAAACTTTACATTACTGCTTCTGGTGGAGCATTTAGAGACTGGGAACTAGACAAAATGAAAGATGCCAAGTTTTCAGATGCACTTAAACACCCCAACTGGTCTATGGGAAACAAAATCACCATAGACTCAGCCACCATGACAAACAAACTCTTTGAACTCCTTGAAGCAAAATGGCTTTTTAATACTTCCAATATTGATGCCGTCATAGAAAAAAAATCTATCATTCATGCCTTATGTGAATTTAAAGATGGTTCTACTACTGCACACTTTGCAGGAGTGGATATGAAGCTTCCCATTGCCTTTGCACTCAAAGGCGAAGTGAGTGATAAAGTGTTGCCACCCACAGACTTGCTAAGTATTGGTTCTTTGGAATTTTTACCTATAGAAGCTTCTCGTTACCCTATCTGGAACATCAAAGAACACATTTTAAATAATCCTCATTTGGGGGTTGTAGTCAATGCTGCCAATGAAATAGCCATTGATGCCCTTCAAGAAGAAAAGTGTTCATTTTTGGGGATGTCTGAGATAGTACTGGATGCGTATGAGAAGTTTGGAGACGTGAAAGCAAAGAATATTGAAGAGATTATTGAGATTGATAAAGAGGTAAGAGCCTATGCAAGTACAAGATAAAGTACTTATACTTCATGGTTGGGGTGGAAGCGATGCACCCCATTGGCAAGCAGAACTAGCTTCTGAAATAGCCAAAAACTATGGTACTGTTTCTTTCCCTCTACTTGACAACTGTCACTTTCCCTCTAAAAATAGATGGATGAAACAAGTCAAGCAGATACTAAAAGAATTCAAGCCTACTACAGTAGTCTGCCATTCCCTTGCCAATACTCTTTGGTTTTGGCTTTGCCAAGAAGATGACATGAGACATATACAGAGACTTTTTATGGTCTCCCCCCCAAGCCTCAAAACTGAAGAAAAGACCATCAAAAGTTTTTTTCCTTGTGAGATGCCTGTAAACATCTATGCACAAGAAATACATCTCATCGTCTCAGATGATGACCCATGGGTCAAGGTAGATGAGGCTAAAGATATAGCCTCTCATTTTAATGCCAAAATTACAATATTAGAAAAAGCAGGACATATAAATGCAGATAGCGGATATGGTAAATGGGAACTTATAGAAAATCTGGCGATGAACAAAACATAAACAAAACATAAATTTCTATTTGCTATAAAATGAATTTTACACCATAATAATATAATCATAAAATATATTTTATACTATAAAGGCAAATAATGACTCAGATACTCACTAAACTATCTAAACGTTTTTTATCTGCTAAGCCTTCTTCCTTTAAACGTTTCCTTTATGATGAAATCGATTTTAAGGCTTCCATTATTGGCATTAAAGGAGGTAGAGGTTCAGGAAAAACAACCCTTCTTCGTCAATATGCCAAAGCAAGTAAGTACAAAGCATCACAAATCCTCTATATCTCATGTGACCATCCAGCTATGATTCATCAAGACCTTTATGAAATAGCAGATGAGTTTTTTGCTTATGGAGGGAAACTACTCATTCTTGATGAGATACATAAAATAGCTGACTTTGCCTCACATATTAAAGCTATGTATGATTTTACTGATTTGCAAGTTTTATTTTCAGGTTCATCTGCCATAAAAATAGAACATGAATTAGGAGATTTATCTCGAAGAGTTTTAGTGTATGATATGCCAGTACCCTCTTTTCGTGAGTTTTTGTCTTTAAAAAATATAGCTCATTTTTCTTCCTATAGTTTAAACGATATTTTAGAAAATCATGAAGATATAGCCATGGAGATAAGTGAAAAAATAAAACCATTAGAATAGTTCGGTGACTATCTGGAGTACGCTGCTTATCCCTTCTTCAAAGAAGGTAAAAGTTCATATTCTAAATGAGCATGTATAAAATCAAAAGTTGCATTTGGAATTACCTAATGAAGTAAAAGCTTTATTTTATGTATAATTCTAAACAAGTTAAAAGACGGATATAAGCCATAAAAGCAATACACAATAAGGGAATAGATGAAAAAGTTAGCTGCTAAGAGTTTAGATATTGTTGAAGAGAATATACAACAACTAAAAGAACTATTCCCCGAAGTTTTTTCTGAGGGCAAGATAGACTTTGCAAAACTACAAGAAGAGTTAGGCGAATTTACAGACAAAGAAAATGAACGCTATAACTTCACTTGGAATGGCAAGCAAGAAGCTAAACGCATAGCTCAAACTCCATCTACTGGAACACTTAGACCTTGCAAAGAAGAAAGTAAAGATTGGGATACTACTCAAAACCTCTACATAGAGGGTGATAACTTAGAAGTACTTAAACTTCTTCAAAAGTCTTACCACAAAAAAGTGAAGATGATATACATAGACCCACCTTACAACACAGGTAAAGACTTTGTGTATAAAGACAACTTTAGAGACAACATCAAAAACTATATGGAACAAACAGGACAGATAGATAGCGATGGAAACCGCCTTAGCACAAATTCTGATACTAATGGCAGGTATCATAGTGATTGGCTCTCTATGATGTACCCGCGTTTGAAGTTGGCTAGGAATTTGCTTAAAGATGATGGGGTTATTTTTATAAGTATTGATGACAATGAAGTGGCTAATCTTAGGAAGCTTTGTGATGAGATATTTGGTGAGGATAATTTTGTTGCTAATATTATTTGGGAAAAGAAATACAGTCCGCAAAATGATGCTAAGTGGTTTTCAGATAATCATGACCATATTTTAGTGTATGCTAAAAATAAAAATCTTTGGCAACCAAATTTATTACCTAGAACAAAAGAACAAAATAATAGATATAAAAACCCTGATAGTGACCCAAGAGGTAATTGGAAAACAAGTGATTTATCAGTTAAAAGAATGACCGAAAAAGATATTTATGAAATTATAACACCATCAGGACGAAGTACTCTTCCACCAAAGGGTAGAAGTTGGTCTATTTCAAAAGACAAATTTCAAGAACTTAAAAATGATAATAGAATTTGGTTTGGGCTCGATGGCAATTCAATTCCTCAATTGAAAAGATTTATTACAGATGTGAAAGATGGGATTGTTCCTCTTACAATTTTTAAATATAGTGATGTTGGACATAATCAAGAAGCTCAAAAAGAGCTTAAAGAATTATTTGATAATGCACAGTATTTTGATACTCCAAAACCTATTAGATTACTGGAAAGGCTTGTACGTCTCGGAACTAATGAAAATGATATTATTCTAGATTTTTTTAGTGGTTCAAGTACAACAGCACATGCGATAATGAATAAAAATGGTGTAGATGGTGGAAATAGAAAATATATTTGTGTCCAACTCCCTGAAGAAACACCTGAAAAAAGTGAAGCCTACAAAGCAGGATATAAAAATATCTGTGAAATAGGAAAAGAGCGTATCCGAAGAGCTGGAGAAAAGATAATAGCAGATAACCCAGACAAAGACCTATCAAAACTTGATATAGGTTTCAAAGTCTATAAACTCGATAGCTCAAATATAAAAGAGTGGGATAGTGACTTTGACAACCTTGAGCTAAACCTACTGAATGCCGTAGATAATATAAAAAGCGACAGAACAAGCGAAGACCTACTCTACGAAATCCTCTTAAAATACGGCTTAGACCTAACTCTACCAATAGAAGAACTAACTATAGAAGGAAAAACAGTCTACAATATAGGCTACGGAGCCTTAGTAGTCTGCCTAGATGACAACATAACCATAACAGTAGTAGAAGCCATAGCCCAGTTCATAAAAGAACAAGTAGTTTATGACGAAGAGAAGAAGAAAAGATATGTAAGAGTTGTGTTTAAAGATGGAAGTTTAAAAGATACTAATGTGAAGACAAATGCTATACAAGTTTTGAAGCAGTTTGGTATTGATGATGTTGTGAGTGTGTAAGATGGGGGATTTATAATGAAAAAAGAGATATCTATAAGACCTCAAGAACTACCAAACTTTGTAATATTTAAAATAGACAATGCAAAAGTAAACATTGATATATTTTTTTATGAAGAGACCTTATGGCTTACTCAAAAGCAGTTAGCGGAACTTTTTGAAGTCAATGTTCCTGCTATTTCAAAACATTTAAAAAACATATTTGAAACAGATGAACTAATAGAAGATGCAGTTATTTCCAAAATGGAAACAACTGCAAATGATGGGAAAAAGTACAAAACTAATTTTTATAATTTAAAAGCCATTACTGCCGTAGGTTATAGAGTGAACTCTTATCGTGCTACAGAGTTTAGAAAATGGGCTACAGATATACTTAGTGAGTATATCGTTAAAGGTTTTGCCATGGATGATGAAAGGCTCAAAAGTATTCATCATTTTGGAATAGACTATTTTGATGAGCAGTTAGAGCGTATACGCGAGATACGACTAAGTGAGAGACGGTTTTATCAAAAAGTTACTGATATTTACGCTTTGAGTGCTAATTATGATAAAAATGATATCTCTACTCAACAGTTTTATGCCAATGTACAAAATAAAATGCACTGGGCAATATGTGCTAAAACAGCAGCTGAAATAATTTACAACGAAGTGGATGCTACAAAAATTTCTATGGGAATTACAGCATGGGAAAATGCACCTGAGGGGAAAATACTAAAATCCGATGTATCTATAGCCAAAAATTATCTAAATGTCGAACATATCAAACAGCTTGATTTGGCTGAAGATAGAGCTACTCGTGGTATTGTTACCAATATGAAAGATTGGATAGTGTTTTTAGAGAAGTTTTTAGATTTGTCCGATTACCCTATTTTGCTAGATAATGGCAAGGTGACTGCTCTTGAAGCTAAGTTAAAGGCACATAGTGAGTACGAAAAATATAGAATTATACAAGATAAAAAGTATATTAGTGACTTTGATAGTTTAGTAAATAAAATTGAGAATAAACAATGAAAATACAATTTGAAAGTAACCTAGGATATCAGGACAGAGCTATTGCTTCTATAGTAGATATATTTGAAGGTCAAGAGGTTTGTAAAAGTAACTTTAGCATTGTCAAACAGCAGACAAGAGGTCAAAAGTCTACATCTGATTATGATGACCTTGGCATAGGTAATAGACTTGAGCTTTTAGATGATGAGATACTTGCTAATGTGCAAAATATTCAACTAAGAAATGGACTAGCTCAGTCTAAAAAACTTGGAAGTATGGACTTTTCAATAGAGATGGAAACAGGTACTGGTAAAACCTATGTTTATCTCAAGTCCATATTTGAGATGAACAAACGTTATGGATTTACAAAATTTATCATCGTTGTGCCATCTATAGCCATTAAAGAAGGAACGAAAAAGACGCTAGAGATGACAAGTGAACATTTTAAAGCATTGTTTGATAATGTAAATTATGACTCATTTGTTTACGACAGCTCAAACCTTGAACAAGTTCGTGATTTTGCTACAAGTTCTGACATCCGTATCATGGTTATAAATATTGATGCTTTTAGAAAAAGTTTTGTAGATAAAACTAAAAATAGCAAAGTAAACATTATCCACCGACAAAACGATAAACTGGGTGGGCAAAAACCCATTGAGTTTATCGCATCTACTAACCCTATACTCATTATAGATGAGCCTCAAAGTGTTGACAAGACTGCAAAGGCTAAAGAAGCTATCGAGACTCTAAACCCTCTTTGTAAACTACGCTACAGTGCAACACACATAGAGAAATTTAACTTGATGTATAAACTTGATTCTATTGATGCTTATGAACAACAACTTGTTAAACAAATAGAAGTAGCCAATGTAAAACTAGAAGATACATCTAACAAGCCTTATATCAAACTACTAAGTGTCAAAGCAAGTCCTAGAAGTGCTAAAATCGAAATAGATATCAATGAAAAAGGCTCTGTTAAACGAAAAGCTATCACAGTTAAAGATGGTAATGACTTATATGAAAAATCAAAAGGTAGAGATGTATATAGTGGTTATACGATAAATGATATTTACATTGAAGAAGGGAATGAATTTATAGAGTTCTCTAACCAAAAGAGTATTGACATAGGACAATCTATAGGCAATGTCGATGAAGACGCTATAAAACGCTTGCAGATACGTAAGACAATAGAAGAACATCTAAACAAAGAACTACGTTTAAAAAGTAAAGATATTAAAGTACTAAGTCTGTTTTTTATAGATAGAGTTGCTAACTATAGAACTTATGATAAAGAAGGTAATGCTGTCTTGGGCAAGTATGCTTTGTGGTTTGAAGAGGAATTTAAAAAAATCTCTCAAATGAGACGTTACAAAACACTTTTTGATGATGTGGATTCTACTACCCCTGTAGAGAAAATCCACGATGGGTATTTTGCACAAGACAGCAAGGGAAAAGTAAAAGACAGTACAGGGAAAAATACCGATGATGAGAGTGCTTTTGATAAAATTATGAAGCACAAAGAGAAGTTACTCTCATTTGACGAGCCTCTACGCTTCATCTTCTCACACTCAGCGTTAAAAGAGGGATGGGATAATCCTAATGTTTTTCAAATTTGTACGTTAAATGAAACTAACTCAGTAATGAAAAAAAGGCAAGAGATAGGACGTGGACTACGTATCTGTGTAAACCAAGAGGGTGAACGAGTACGAGGATTTGCTGTCAATACTTTGACTGTTATGGCAAATGAAAACTATGAAGATTTCGCTAGAGCTTTACAAAAAGAGATAGAGGATGAAGAAGGTATCAAATTTGGAGTGATAGAAGAACACTTTTTTGCTAACATCCCTATAGAAGATGAAAAAGGCAATATCTCTTACTTTGGAGCTGAAAACAGTGAGGCAATGTATGCATATTTACTAGACAATAAGTATATAGACACCAAAGGAAAGATACAAAACGCTTTACGTACAGATATCAAAGAAAACACGTTTACTGTACCTGAAGCCTATGAAGAACTACAAAGTGCTATCACTTCTGTTATAAGCAAAATTGCAGGAAATCTTAACATTAAAAATGCAGATGATAAAGTGGAAGTGAAACTCAACAAGGAAGTCTACCTAAGTGAAGACTTTAAAGCTCTATGGGAACAGATAAAGCATAAAACAACCTACAGGGTAGACTTTGATGTAAATGCTCTTGTAAGCGAATGTGCTAAACATATAGCAAATGATTTAACCATAGGTAAGATAAAGTACCTTTATTCTAAAGCTACAAATAAAATAACTAAAGTTGGTGTAGAGATACTAGAAGAAAGTACAGACAACACGCACATTGACTGCGACATCGCAGACTACGCTTTACCTGATATTATTACCTACTTGCAAAATGAGACGAACTTAACACGTCAAAATATAGTTGATATACTTATTAAAAGTGAAAAACTTCAAGACTTTAAAAACAACCCCCAAAAGTTTATAGATGCTGCTATTAAAATCATTAAAAAAGTAATGAGTATGTTTATCGTTGATGGTATCAAGTACCAAAAATTAGGTGATGAATTTTATTATGCACAAGAGTGTTTTGAGACCCAAGAACTTTATGGATACCTCTCATCCAATATGTATGAAAACAGAGAACATAAATCTATCTATACACATACTCTGTATGACTCAACTATAGAAGAAAATTTTGCTATAGAGTTTAACAAAAATTCTAATGTAAAACTTTTTACAAAACTGCCAAGTTGGTTTAAAATCAATACACCACTAGGAACCTATAACCCTGACTGGGCTGTACTAATAGAAAAAGATGATGAAGAGAAGCTTTATTTTGTAGTCGAGAGCAAAGGAAGTGATTTGGCATTAGATATCAAAACAGCTGAGTCTTCAAAAATAGAGTGTGCAAAAAAACATTTTGCTGAGATATCTACTGAAATAAAACTAGTTCAGTCTGCTAGTTTTAGAAATTTTTCTGAATATTTTTAAGGAGTATTTATGATTTTAAGCATCGAATCTAGCTGTGATGACAGCTCTATCTCCATCACTGATATAGCCACAAAAAAGCTTATCTACCATAAAAAAATATCTCAAGAAGCTGAGCATTCCTGTTATGGCGGAGTAGTGCCTGAACTAGCATCTCGTCTTCATGCTGTGGCATTGCCTGAAATTCTCAAAGAAACTAAACCCTACTTTGACAAACTCAAAGCTATAGCTGTGACCAATCAACCTGGACTTGGTGTGACCCTGCTTGAAGGCATAGCTATGGCTAAGACCTTAGCTGTATTGCTCGATGTGCCACTCATACCTGTGCATCATTTAAAGGGTCATATCTACTCTTTATTCATCGAAAAAGAGTCTACTCTACCCTTGCTAGTACTTCTCATATCTGGAGGGCATACGCAGGTTATACGGGTTGAAAGTTTTGAACGTATGGAGATACTTGCTACTTCTATGGATGACTCTGTAGGCGAAAGTTTCGATAAAACTGCCAAAATGATGGGGCTAGGTTACCCAGGAGGTCCTCTTATAGAAGCACTGGCTCTCAAAGGAAATGAAGATAGATTTGACTTACCTGTGCCTTTACGAAATTCTCCACTCATAGCATTTTCACTCTCAGGACTTAAAAATGCTGTACGGCTCAAGGTTGAGGCCTGTGGGGGGAAAGAAAATATGTCTAAGCAAGATAAGTCAGATTTGGCAGCCTCTTTTCAAAAAGCAGTCAAACTTCACCTACTTCAAAAAAGCAAAAAAATATTTGCTAAAGAGAGCATAAAAGACTTCGCTATTGTAGGTGGAGCATCTGCGAACAAATACATACGAAATGCCTATGAAAATCTCTGTCAAGAATTTAACAAAACCTTGCATGTAGCACCTTTAGAATATTGTTCTGATAATGCAGCCATGATAGGGCGTTACGCAGTAGATGCCTATGAGAAAAAACAATTTATAGACCCCCATAAAATAGATATCGTTAGCACAAGAAAACAACAATCTGGCATGCTTTTATAATTCTCTCTTCAAAGCCCAAAATATCACTCTTTATGTAAGGTATTTTTAGGTAAAATAGTTATATTATAAACCTACACTTTGGAGTGAACTATGGCAGAATATGGTGCTAGCAATATTAAAGTCCTCAAAGGACTAGAAGCGGTAAGAAAAAGACCAGGAATGTACATTGGTGACACTTCTACAAGGGGTCTTCATCACCTTGTATACGAAGTAGTCGATAACTCCATCGATGAAGCAATGGCTGGTTTTTGCGATACCATAAAAGTAACCCTTACTAAAGTAGGTTCAGCGATTATTGAAGATAACGGTCGTGGTATCCCCTACAAAGAACATCCTACAGAAAAAATCTCTGCTGCGACTGTGGTAATGACTGTACTTCACGCTGGTGGTAAGTTTGATAAAGACACCTACAAAGTTTCTGGTGGACTTCATGGGGTTGGTGTTTCGGTTGTAAATGCCCTTTCTAAAAATCTACACCTTACAGTCAATCGTGATGGTGCTATCCATGAGCAAGACTTTAAAGCTGGTATTCCCCAAGAAATTTTAGCTGAGACAGGTACCACACGTAAAAAAGGTACAAAGATAGAGTTTTGGCCCGATGACAGCATCTTTACTGAAACTGTCAATTTCCAAAAAGAAATATTAATGAAAAGATTTAAGGAACTTTGTTACCTTAACCCAAAGATTACGATAATATTTAAAGATGAACGTGATGGTACAAAAGAAAACTTTCATTTTGCTGGAGGTATCAAACAATTTGTAGAAGATATGAACACAAAAGAGCCTCTAAGTACTGCACAGTTTTTCCGAGGAAAAGCAGATGACATAGAAATAGATATTGCACTTATGTACTGCGATGCAGACTCAGAAAAGTCACTCTCTTTTGTAAACAACATCAAAACAGCAGATGGTGGCACACATGAAGCAGGGTTTAGAGCTGGACTCACGCGTTCAATGGCATCTTACATCTCTAAAAATGCCTCTGCAAAAGAAAAAGGCACAAAAATTACAGGAGATGACTGTAAGGAAGGTCTTATTGTTATTGTCTCTGTACGTGTCCCAGAACCACAGTTTGAGGGGCAAACCAAAGGTAAATTAGGTTCTTCTTACGTTAGACCCTTGGTGCAAAAATTCTTCTCAGAAAATTTCAATAAGTACCTAGAAGAAAAACCTATAGAAGCAAAAGCAATCATAGCACAGGTGCTTCTTGCTGCACGTGGTAGAGATGCAGCAAAACGTGCCAAAGACCTAGTAAAACGTAAAGACTCCATGAGCATAGGAACCCTTCCAGGTAAACTTGCTGACTGCCAAAGTAAAGACCCGGTAATCTCTGAGATTTACTTAGTCGAAGGGGATTCTGCAGGAGGTTCTGCAAAACAAGGTCGAGATAGAGTATTTCAGGCCATCTTACCACTTAAAGGTAAGATTTTAAATGTTGAAAAAGCACGTTTAGAAAAAATTCTAAAATCTGATGAAATCAAAAATATGATAACCGCTCTTGGTTGTAGTATTGGTGATGAATTCAACGAAGAAAAACTACGCTACCACAAAGTCATCATCATGACCGATGCGGATGTTGATGGTTCTCATATTCAAACACTCTTGATGACATTTTTCTTTAGGTTCTTAAAACCTATCATTGAAAAAGGCTACCTTTACCTTGCACAGCCACCTCTTTACCGTTACAAAAAAGGCAAAAATGAAATTTATCTTAAAGATGAAAAATCACTCAATGATTATTTGATTGAAAATGGTATTACAGCAATAGAGAGTACCACAATGGGACAAGCAGACCTTGTAGACCTCTTTAAGCTTGTTGCTTATTACCGTATGACTCTTAAAGAGCTAGAGAAACGCTTTGCCTTACCTGAGATGATTCGTTACATGATAGAAAACCCAGACATTGTAGGCACAGACAATAAAGCACTGGCAAAGACTATTGAAGACTATATCGCAAAATTGGGGTACAATATCCTCAACAAATCTATCACCGAAGACAGCATTCATCTTTTTGTACAAACAAAAGATGGTCTAGAAGAACTTATTGTAGATGATGTACTTTTCAGCAATCCTCACTACAATGAAGCCATTCATATCCACCAAAAAATACAAGAACACATTACCGATGAGTTCAAAGACCAAGACCTACTTGAACTCTTTGAACTGGTAGAATCAACAGCCAAAAAAGGTGCCTATATCCAACGATATAAAGGTCTAGGAGAAATGAACCCGGAACAGCTTTGGGAAACAACAATGACACCAGAGAATAGAAGACTTTTAAAGGTTAAAATAGAAGATGATGAAAAAGCATCCGATACTTTTGTCCTCTTTATGGGAGACGAAGTGGAACCAAGACGAAACTACATTGAAAACCATGCTAAAGATGTAAAACATTTGGATGTCTAATGTTATTTTCTGAAAAAGAAGAAAGAGCTCGCCGTTTTGCATTGGCTCTTAGAGCAGGCATTCCTATTCTGTTTCTTGTTTTACTTATTTTCTATGCCACCTTCAATACTGAAGAAAAAATAATACTGACAGTAAAAGATATTTCCCTACTTGCTGCCACATCTTTTATAGCTATCTATTTTATCTATTTTATAATGAATTTATCAGCACAAGAGACTCTTCTCGACCAAGTCACACAAGCTTACAATAAAAAAGCCTTTATTAAAAAGTTACCACGCTACAAACCCACATCAATGGCATGCTTAAGTATAGAGAACCTCACACTATTAAGTGAAAACTATAGCAGTGAACAAATTGATAATATTTTATATATTATTATCAGTAAATTGCATCAACTTTTTAAACAAAATGGTTTTAACCATACGCTTATAGGACGTGGTCGTGGTTCAGAAGTCCTTATTGCAGTTAATAAAAAAGAGTATGATATAAAAACTATTTTAGAAATAATGCTCAAGGAAAACCACAGTATTAAACAAATAGACGTAGACTATGCTTTTTCCGTCGTTAGTAATACACATAATGACTTCCAAAAAGTTATTTTACAGCTTCGAGATATCATCACTAGTCAATCCATACTAGATGACTCACCTACGCAAACATCTACAACAAAAGATGCACAAACACTCTCAGAATTAGAAAAAGGTGTGATACAATCTATACAAAACAAAAATCTACATTTATCTTTTAGACCTTTACTTAATGCACAAAGTGATACTACTGATATCTATGAAATAGTAGTTAAACTACTCTCTAAGAAACAAGCATATATTTTACCCCGTATTTTTCTTCCCATTGTTAACCGTTTAGGTCTAGGAAGGGACTATGACTTTAGCTTAATTAAGCATGTTATAGACCTTCTACCTTTGGTGAATGACAATATTTCTTTTACATTCAACCTTTCACCCTTTTCGCTAAGAGACGCTGATTTTCAAGAAAAAGTTTTTGACTATTTAATGTTTAAAAGAGTAGACCCTTCACGTCTCATCATACAACTCTATGAACGAAAAATACACCATGACCTTAGTGGATACCTCAAAACATTACAAAAATTTAGAGTAAAAGGCATGCGTATATGTATCGATAATTTTGGTTCATCCTCTGCTTCCATGCAATATATGAAACATTTTAAATTTGACATGGTTCAACTCGATAGAGATTATGTTATAAATATTGAAGATAGAACAAACTATGCCATGCTCCAATCTCTCATTCAAATGTCTCAAGAATTAAATATAAAGACTGTTTCCAAATGGGTAGACAATGAGAGTCAAAAAAAGCGTTTAAAGGTATTAGGTATTGATTATATGCAAGGTTTTGGCATAGGGAAACCTATCGATGAAGAGACTCTCATCAATAAATACAACTAAAAACATTACAATTTGACAGATATTTATCTGCTTTGCCCAAAATATATTATGATACGAATATATGGATTAAGAAGGCAAAAAAATGATAAATTTTTTAGATGTAATGCAGAGAGTCAAACATATTCTCTCTCAACAGATTAAACGAGACAAAATACTAGACAAAGATATCGCAGAGGCACTTGCATTAGAAGCACAATATTTTGCTGTCATCAAAAGAAGGAAAAAGATTCCTTATGAAAATTTGGCCCATTTTTGTAAACATACAAAAGTGAATTTAAATTGGATTTTATTGGAAGAAAAACCCAAATATCTTTACTAAATAGTTAAGTTCGGAGTTAATTTTCTGTAGATAGGGAGCGCACAATAAGTACGTGACCAAACGGAGCAAAGCCCGTTTAGTCCAAGATTATAGTAAAGAAACCCAAACTTAGCTGTTACGCTTTTCGATGATTTCTTTGGCTACATTCTGTGGCACTTCTTCATAATGATCAAACTCCATAGTATACGTCGCACGTCCTTGAGACATTGAACGTAGGTCTGTTGAATAACCAAACATTGCAGAAAGTGGTACAAAAGCATCTACAATCTTAGAGCCTGCTCTATCTCCCATGCCTGTTACTTGACCACGTCTTTTAGAGATGTCACCAATAACGTCTCCCATGTAATCTTCTGGAGTCTCAACTTCAACTTTCATCATAGGCTCAAGGATGATAGGATTTGCTTTTCTACAACCCTCTCTTAAGCCCATAGAAGCAGCAAGCTTAAACGCCATCTCAGATGAATCGACATCATGGTAAGAACCGTCATATACAGTCACTTTTAAATCTTCCACAGGATAGCCTGCTTGGATACCTCTAGCCATAGCTTCTTGAATACCTTTATCAATAGGTTTGATAAATTCTTTTGGAATTACCCCACCTTTAACAGCGTCCACAAACTCATAACCAAAACCAGCTTCTTGTGGTTCAATTTTAAGGTATACATGACCAAATTGTCCACGTCCACCTGATTGTTTAGCATATTTGTATTCTTGATTAACAGAATCTTTAATAGTCTCACGGTAAGACACCTGTGGTGCACCTACATCTGCTTCAACATTAAATTCTCTTTTCATTCTATCTACAAGAATTTCTAAGTGAAGTTCACCCATTCCTGAAATAATAGTCTGACCAGTCTCTTCATCTGAAGAAACACGGAAAGATGGGTCTTCAGCAGCTAGCTTAGAAAGAGCAACACCCATTTTTTCTTGATCGGCTTTTGTTTTAGGCTCAACCGCAACAGAGATAACTGGATCTGGGAAGTCCATTCTTTCTAACACTACTTTGTCCGTTGCATCACAAAGTGTATCACCAGTAGTTGTGTTCTTAAGACCAACAACTGCACCAATTTCACCTGCATAAATTTCAGAAACTTCTTCACGTTTAATCGCATGCATTTTCATGATACGACCGATACGCTCTTTTTTATCTTTAGTTGAGTTATGTACGTATGAACCTGAAGTCAATGAACCACGGTATACACGAATAAACGTCAACTGTCCAACAAATGGATCTGTCATAATTTTAAATGCCAATGCTGCAAATGCACCCTCATCAGATGAAGGAACAATGATTTCTTTTTCTTCATCATCCATCATTGTACCTTTGATATCTGCACATTCTAAAGGTGATGGAAGGTAATCAACAACAGCGTCAAGTAAAGTTTGAACACCTTTGTTCTTAAAAGCTGATCCCACAGTCATAGGAACAATATGCATACCAATAGTTGCTGCTTTAATACCAGCAATAATTTCTTCGTTAGAAAGTTCTTCACCCTCGAGGAATTTTTCCATAAGTTCTTCGTTACACTCTGCTTCAGAAATCTTCTCAATCAAGTTTTCACGATACTTATTCGCTAACTCAACCATGTCTTCTGAAATTTCTTCTACG
>CAZEUM010000006.1:0-20054 GCA_964514765.1 uncultured Sulfurovum sp. | reverse complement strand
TGATATACTGTATCTATAACAAAGTGATAACAAAATATCTTGAATATAAAAGTTTCCTAACCAATCACCCCAACCAATTTAAAAGGTATGGTAGTTTAATTCTGTAACTAAATTGTTATAAATAGATACTAAGATATCTTATGAAATATAGAAATATAGAAATTATTATTATAGAAGATGAAGCAGATATATTGGAACTTCTTGAATACCATCTTGGAAAAGAAGGGTACGCTGTTACAGGTTTTCTTAACACTGAAAATGTAGAACAGTTTTTAGAAGAAGAGAATCCCTCTTTGATGATAGTAGACAGAAACCTTCCTGGCATGGAAGGCAGTGAGTTTGTTGCTAAGATGAGAAAAAAAGGATACGATATACCTGTTATGTTTCTCACTGCACGGGACAAAGAAAGTGATTTAGTAGAAGGGTTTCATTCAGGAGGGGATGACTATATGACAAAACCTTTTAGCACAAAAGAATTGCTTTTACGTATAGCCTCACTCTTGAAGCGAAGTGGTGTAATATTTAGCGATAAAGTAAAATATAGAGACCTTGTCTTAGACCTAGCAAAACGTGAACTTCTTGTCAATGAAAAAGGTATAGAATTGACAAACCTAGAATTTAAATTGCTTGCTACTTTTGTAAAAAATCCCCAAAGAGCATTAGATAGAGATTTTCTTCGTGAAGAGGTATGGGGTGATGATTCTTCAAACTTCCATGATAAAACCATCAATGTTGCGATGAATAGACTCAAGAAGAAGATAGACCCAGAAGTGCTCAAAGAATATTTTGCACCAGTATGGGGTGTAGGATATAAGCTGATTTAATCTATTGTGTGTATCATCTTTTTTATAATAAACTTCCTTTTCCTCTCTCCTGCATTTTGTCCTTATTTACTAAAACTCTCTTGAATAGTTTGGATTTTAAATGTATCCAAAATGTGTCCAAAATGTATCTATTTTGTTATCAATGGAAGTTAAACTTCTCCTTGAAATTACATCATACATTAAAAAGGATTTAAAATGATAAATAGTAAAAACACAATACTCTCAGTGGCAGCAGTAGCGGCATTAACACTTTCGGGATGTGGTTCAGATACACCAGATACACCAGATATAACAAGCACAACAAGCACAACAAGCACACCAGGTGCAACATCAGATACAATTTCTGGTGATATTGCTTCAGATAGAACCCTTACAGCAGACAGAACATGGATACTTAATGGAAGAGTAAATGTTCCTCCTGGTGTGACACTTACTATTGAGCCAGGGACAACTATAGCAGGGAAAGAGGGTACATCTGCTTGGTTGTTTGTGGCTGCAGGTGCTATACTAATGGCAGAGGGTACGGAGGCAAATAAAATTACATTTACTTCTGAAGCAGCAATCAAGGGAGAAGCTGAAGCTTCGGGACAGTGGGGTGGTGTGACCATTATAGGAAACAGCACAAATCCTCAACTGGCTGCTGGTTACGAAGTAGATGAAACCATATTTGCGGGTACAGATAATTCAAGTTCAGGTGTAATTAAACATGCAGTATTTAATAATACAGGTATTGCTATAAGACCAGACCAAGAAGTAAATGGTTTGAGTCTTTTTGGGGTTTCTGATAGCACAATAGTAGACAATATTACTGTAAATAGATCTTTTGATGATGGACTAGAGATATGGGGAGGGACTGTGAATGTTAGCAATATTACTATAATAGATGCAGGAGATGATGCCTTTGATACCGACTCAGGTTGGACAGGAACTGTAGATGGTCTTACAGTCACTAACCCAGTGTATGCAGCTATAGAAATGTCAGGAACAACAGTAGGTACTTATAAAAATGTAGAAATTACTGTAAACAGCCCTCTTTCAGAAGGTGGTGTTTACTATAAAGCAGGTTCTGGAGAGGTTATAGGGGCAGTCTTGGAAAATGTAAACATAAGATACAATAATGCTTCTAGAGGTGCTTTAACAGTACGTGGTGATTTTGATTCGGTAAATTCTACAATGACAAATGTTGTACTAAATTTAGGTTCAAATAGCAGTATTGCTGCTTGGACAGCAGACGATGAAGCAGACAGAGCAGAAATACAAGCTGTGTTTGATGCTGGTACAGGAAATGTTCAGTAACTGGTGATACTCGCCTTATTTTTAGCCAAGTAGTTTTTGTTACTTGATACCTCTGTATATTGTTACCATTTTGTTATACATAAAGGGTATGGTTTGATTTGAAATTAACTTACAAGGACTAAAAATGATGCAAGGCACAGATATATTACTATTGGCAGGCATAGTATTAGCGCTTACAGGATGTGCAGGATTTTCAGGAGGGACTGCAAATACTGGCACTATAACCTGTATATGTCCAGAAACAGAATGTAGTACCCCAACTGTACCTTCATTAACTGTACCTTCACCAAGTGTACCTTCATCAGGTGAAGACCTACCACAAGAGATACTTTCAGGTGATATCGCCTCAAACAAAACACTCAGTGCAGATAAAATATGGATGCTTAATGGAAGAGTAAATGTTCCTCCTGGTGTGACACTTAGAATTGAAGCAGGGACAACCATTGCTGGCCAAGAGGGTACAAATGCTTGGTTGTTTGTGGATACAGGTGCTGTGTTGATAGCAGAGGGTACAAGTGCAAATAAAATTATATTTACTTCTGAAGCAGCTGTGAATGGTGATGCTGAAGCTTCGGGGCAGTGGGGTGGTGTGACCATTATAGGAAACAGCACAAATTCTCAACTGGCTGCTGGTTACGAAATAGATGAGCAAGTATTTGCGGGTACAGATAATTCAAGCTCAGGAGCACTTAGGCATGTTGTATTTGATAACACAGGTATTGCTATAAGACCAGACCAAGAAGTAAATGGTTTGAGTCTTTTTGGGGTTTCTGCTAGCACAATAGTAGACAATATTACTATCAATAGAGCCTTTGATGATGGACTAGAGATATGGGGAGGAACCGTGAACCTTAACAATATTACTATAGTAGACGCAGGAGATGATGCCTTTGATACAGATTCAGGTTGGACAGGCACTGTAGATGGACTAATTATTACTAATCCTGTATACGCTGCTATAGAAATGTCAGGAACAACAGTAGGTACTTATAAAAATGTAGAAATTACTGTAAACAGCCCTCTTTCAGAAGGTGGTGTTTACTATAAAGCAGGTTCTGGAGAGGTTATAGGGGCAGTCTTGGAAAATGTAAACATAAGATACAATAATGCTTCTAGAGGTGCTTTAACAGTACGTGGTGATTTTGATTCGGTAAATTCTACAATGACAAATGTTGTACTAAATTTAGGTTCAAATAGCAGTATTGCTGCTTGGACAGCAGACGATGAAGCAGACAGAGCAGAAATACAAGCTGTGTTTGATGCTGGTACAGGAAATGTTCAGTAATTCTGTATAAGCTTATCACTTTTTAAGCAAGTAGCGTGTTGCTACTTGGTGTTTTTTCTTTTTGAATTTACCCCCTTTTCTTCTCCATTGTTACCAAATTATTACCAAATTATTATATTATCCCGAATCAAATATCATACGGGAGTATTTATGAGTACTATGAGCAAAAAAGTCTTGTCTTTGGCAGTAATTTCTGCTGTATTTGGCAGTACAAATTTAACTGCACAAAATAATGACAATATAGTGAAATCAATTATGAAGCTAAGAGGGGATGTTGAATCTCTTTATACTAAAATAGATGAAAATAAAGATGCCTATAAAGCACAAATGAAATCATATACTTTACAAATATCTGATAATGAGGCACAAATTAACAGGCAAGAGACAGAAGTGAAGCTCTCTGCACAAAATTTTGCAAAAATTAAAAGAAAACTCCAAGAACTGGGCGATAGAAATGAAGATGTGAAACCTACCATCGATAAAGCCTTAAAAGAGTTAGCAGTAGAAATTAAAGCAGGTATACCTTTTAAAGTAGGAGAAAGACTTGCTGTTTTAGAAAAGATAAAAACTGATCTTAAAAATGCTTCTATAACACAAGAAAAAGCTTTGGCTTTGACTTGGGCAAGTCATGATGATGCCTTAAGACTTACAAAAGAGATAGGACAGTTTAAACAAGAAATTATCTTAGATGGTGAGGAGGTAATGGCTAAAATAGCCAAGATAGGTTCCGTGATGATGTTCTTTTCCACACCAAAATATGAAGTAGGTTTTGTGCAAAAAAAGGACAATAAATACCATTATGTCTTAGCCAAAGATGAGATACAAAAAGAGCAAATTGTGTACTTATTTGATGCCTTACAGAAACAGATAAGGACAGGGTATTTTACCTTACCTAATGCCTTATTGCTTAGAGGAAAATAAATAATGAAAAATATATTTTTAGCATTAACTCTATGGGTATTATTTGTATTAAGTGTAGGAGCAGATGAACTAGATAAAGCATACAAAAAAGAATACTCATTTTTGAAAGCACAAAAAGAAGAACTTGAGAAAAGATTTACCTTAGACAATGCAACACACGAGAAGAATCTTTTGGATGCAAAGTCAAAAATACTTGATTTGCAACAAAAACTTTTAGATGTAAACCAAGAAGTAGATACTAAACAACAACAGTTAGAAACGATAACAGCAACATTAGAAGCGTCTTCTGAAAATGTAGATATTACACAAAATGTTGTCAATCAAGCACGTTTGTCACTTTTTGAATATGCTGTTAAAATTTCAGATGATAACAAAACGTCTAACCTGTACAAACTAGAAAAAGCTTTTAGTGAAGCTAGAAATCTTTATGTTAGTCTTTCTTCTTTGCGAAATGAAAAAGGGTCGTTTTATTTGCCAGATGGAAAACGTGTAGAGGGAGACATTGTTAAGGTTGGGAATATTGCAGCTTATGGCATATCTTCAGAAGCAGCTGGTGCTTTAGCCCCTGCTGGTAATTCTGCTTTTAAACTTTGGAACGCAGTAGGTTCTTCTGATGATGCTAAGGCACTTTTTGCAGGAGAAATGAGACCTTCACTCGATATTTTTATATATGAAAATCTTGACAAAGAAGCAGATTACGTAAAAGAAAAAACGATTGCTAATACTATTGAGGGTGGAGGCACTATTGGATATATCATTTTGGTGCTTGGTGCTTTTGGTTTTCTACTCCTTATATTTAGAGTGTTTAACCTTATGAGAGCAGGGTCAAACGTAGATCGCATTACAGCGATTGTTGTGCAAAAAGTAGAAAATGGTCAAGGTGATGAGGCATTAGAAGCTGTGAAAGGTTTTGAGGGGTCAACTGCTAGGGTTGTTAAATCATTATTGAGAAATATCTCTAAAGATAGAGAACACGTTGAAGATATCGTTATGGAGGGTGTTTTGAATGAAAGTTCTCAAATTGATAAATTTGGTTCTTTTGTTTTAGTGCTAGCAGCTGTTGCACCACTCTTAGGTTTACTTGGAACGGTCACAGGTATGATAGAGACTTTTGATGTCATCACTGAATTTGGTACGGGTGACCCTAAGTTACTTTCCGGGGGCATTTCAGCAGCACTTGTGACTACGATGCTAGGGCTTATAGTGGCTATTCCTCTTCTTTTACTTGGAAATCTTTTATCTGGTTGGGCGCAAAATATAAAAGATTCTATGGAACAAAGTGCCTTGCATATTGTAAATCTTTACGAGAAGCATAGAGCCTAAGATGCTAACACCTTATGCATATATTGAGAGGTTTGTTGAGCTTATGAATACAGGAGGAGCTGTAATGTGGGTACTTTTTGTACTTAACATTTTGCTTTGGTATGGACTTGGCTATAGATATTTAATACTAAAAAGAGGCACAAAGGGAATGGTGCGTCGCATCATAGAAAAGCACGAAAAACGTGGCACAAAGCAAGCTATGAGAGGCATGCTAGACCATGCGGTATCAGATGCACTTTTGGCTGCATCAGAAGCAAAGTCTCTGGGACTAAATATGAGAAAACATATTGAAGGTGCATTGTTACCTTACTATGCACACAGTACCCAATATTCGGTACTTGTAAAAACTATTATTGTCTTAGCACCACTTATTGGCTTACTAGGAACAGTTATGGGAATGATAGAAACCTTTGATGCCCTACAGAGCTCTTCTATGTTTGCTCAAGGTTCTAGTATCTCTGGAGGTATATCTAAAGCACTTTTTACTACTGAACTGGGACTTGTTGTGGCCGTTCCTGGACTTATTATAGGTCGGGTATTGGACAAAAAAGAAGAGCGTTATGGACGTGAATTTGAACAAATGATAGATATTATATGCACGAAGGATGAACATGAGATTTAGACCAAAAAAACAAGAGGTAGACAATATAGATGTATCCCCATTGATTGATATGGTTTTTATCTTGTTGATTTTTTTTATGGTAACAACTACTTTTGTAAAAGATATGAAGCTTGACCTTAACCGACCATCTGCCTCTTCTGCTACTTCTGCAGACTCAAAGGTAGTGCGTGTATATATTGACAATACGGGTGCTGTATATATAGACAATCAACCAGTACAATTGTGGGCCATACAAAGTAAACTTAGAGACTTGTTGCGAACTACTACAGAAAAATCTGTTTTGGTGATTTCGGATGAGACTATCCCTGTGGAGACGCTTATAGATGTAGTTGATGAGTGCCGTATGTCTGGGGCAAAAGACGTGGCTGTATCAACCTCTAAAGAGATGGGATAAATAAATATGGCTAGAAAAAAATTCAAAAGAGAGAAGGCAAGACTTTTTGCTCTTTTGTCCATGGTGCTTGGTACTGTACTTATGGTGGTACTTGTTGTTTCTTTTAATGCAAAAGTAAAAAAGAAAGAAGTTAAAGTAAAAGAGCTTATGCGTTATGTAAAAATGTCGAAGCAAGCACCAAAGCAAAAAAAGAAAAAACCAAAACCAAAGGCTAAAAAGGCAAGACCAAAGGCGGCCATGCCTGATTTGAGTTCTTTATTGGGTGGCATTGCTATGGATATCCCTGAATTTTCTTCTGGGAATATTATGGGGAATGCTAAAAATATCTTAGGCGATATCGTAGCAGATACTGCTATGAGTGAAGGTACGGTAGACTCCAAACCAAGAGTGCTTTCACGCTCAGCCATGGAGTATCCAAGTGCTGCACTTAAAAAGAAAATAAAAGGGTATGTAATCATTAACCTTTTAATTGCAAAAGATGGCACGGTTGAGTTAGCTAAAGTAATAGCATCAAATCCTGCAGGTGTATTTGATGCAGTAGCACTTAGAGGTATTAGGTCTTGGCGGTTTACACCTGCTAAATATAAGGGTAATCCAGTCAAGGTTTGGGCGAAACAAAAAGTCCGATTTGATTTTAATTAAAGGTAGATAGATGTTAAAAAAACTTTTGAAAAAACTTTTAATACTGTGCTGTATTTTTTCTGTAAGTAGTACTATGATTATGGCGAAGGAACAGGAGATTCAAGTAATAAACCATGTGGAAATAGCAACTATTCTTTTTTATGACGCAGAGTATGAAAAAGCACTACTTGAGTTGCAAAAAGCTAAAGATTCACATACAGATATTGACTGGGTGAAGTATCATGCTATACGAGGGATGATATCTTTAAAACAAGATAAGTATAAGCAAGCTATTAGTGCACTTGAAAAAGCAGTTGAGGCAACAAAAATTAAAGTCTATAAAGCACCTTTGCTTGAAAAAGAGAAAAGAGAAGTACTTTTTTCTCTTTTCTCTGAGGAGAAAAAGCTCAAAAAAGACAAAAAACCTCTTTTTAATCCAGAAAAAGTTAGAAAAGAAAAGTTAGAAGAATTGTATATTTACCTTTCTCAAGCTTACTATAGAGATGGGCAATACCTCCTCGCGGCAAAAGCTTTGGATTTAGCAGGTGAACGAGGACGTGAAAGTGCATCTTTATTTACATTTAGGGCAGAGTGTTATTGGAAAGCCAATCAAAAAGCTTCTGCTATTAATGCCTTAAAAAAAGGACATGCCCTTTTTCCTAAAGATCCAACATTGTTAAAACAAAAGTTTTATTACTTTGCAGAACTTGGTCTATATCAAGCATCCATAGATGCTGCTAAAGCATATATGAAAAAAGTACCTGCGAATGCGCAAGAATATATTTCTTTAGCCCAAATGCTTATGGCAGCAGGTGAGTTTATGGAGGCTATTAAAATTCTAGAAGAGGCAAAATTACTTTTTCCTACTTCAGCTAAAGTACACATTTTGTTAGGTCATTATTATAAGCAAAGAGATATGCCTTATACTACAGCACATTTGTTTGAACAAGGCTCATATTATGATAGAAAATATCTTAAAGAGGCTGCTGAAATGCACAGAAGAACAGGCACACTTTCTCATGCTTTATATTTGAATTCAATGATACTTGATGGGGCAGAAAAAACAAAACAAAAAGTAGCTATCTTTGTAAGTAGAGGTGAGTTTGAAAAAGTGATTGGTTTAAAAGACGCACTGGGACGTTATGGCTTACTAGAAGATGACAATATGCTTTATGCACTTGCCTACGCGTATTATGTAGTAAAAGAGTATGATCAAGCAGAAGAGCATTTAAAGAAAATACAAGATGATGCTCTTTTTTCTAAAGCAACAGTCATTCGTAAAAATATAGAAAAATGTAGATCTAACCCTTTGGAGTGCATATAGATGAAACAATTATTTAAAATACTTTTTGCTTTTGTAATGACATCTGCGTCACTTTTAGCTATAGGGTCCAAGGGGACTATGTCTGTACTGCTTTTTAGTAATGGCAAGCCTCTTGTGTCGAATGAAGTTAAGATAGACGGGAAGAAAAGCTTTATGACAGACAAAGATGGTGCCTTGAGCGTAACTTTAGCTACAGGAAAACATCAAATAGAAATTTTTGGTAAAGATGCTAACGGCATAGCTTTGGGGTATTTTAAAAAAACAATACTCATTAAAGAAGCTAGAGATACAGAGGTGATTGCTACTTTGAGTAAAAAAGGTAGGGATACTATTGATGTTGATATACCTGTTGATATTACAGCAGCAAAAGAGAGTAAAAGTAAAAAGGTAGAGGGTACAGGAACCATACAGGGCACAGTACTTTCTTCCGAAGGAGGAACAGGCATAGTAGGGGCTAGAGTGTTTGTAAGAGGTACATCTATAGACATAAGAACAGATGCCAATGGACATTTTACAGCAAGGATTCCCTCAGGGATACAACTTAGTATTTCTGTGGTGCATTCTAGCTATAGTGCTCAGACTATTTCTAATGTTCGGGTAAAAAAAGACGGGATTATCAGAAGGACCATAAAACTTACCCCTGCTAGTATGGATCTTGAAGAATTTGTGGTTCTAGCTCCTAAAGTAGAAGGAAGCCTTTCTGATGTTATTAATGAAGAAAAGAAGATGAGTGCTATTGGAAACATCATAGGAAGTGAAGAATTTTCAAAAAAAGGTGACAGCTCGGCTGCAAGTGCACTTAAAAGAGTAGCAGGTGTTACCCTTGTAGGGGGAAAAAGCATTTATGTGCGAGGTCTTGGGGAGAGATACTCCAATGTTGAGCTGAACTCTTTACCTCTTCCCTCTCCTGATCCAACCAAAAGAGTAGTACCTCTAGATATTTTCCCTGCAAGCATGATAGGTTCAATGAAAGTACAAAAGAGTGGAACTGCTGATGTCCCTGCAAGTTTTGGTGGCGGATATATAGATATGAGAACAAAAAATAAACATGAAGACGACTATATACAAATAGGTTTTGGACTCAAAGGAAATATCTATACAGGTAAAGAGGTGATTACTCACACAGGAAGTTCTTCTGACTGGACAGGGTTTGATAATGGATATAGAAATATTCCTACAGACATATTGAGGCATGCTGAAGTGGTAGTAGGAGAGCCTATAAACGTTTTTTCAAGAGCAAGTGTAGGAAATGGCAATATTGCTGCAGGAGAAGCAAGGTTACTACAAATGACTAAAGACTTTGTATATAGGAATTATTCAGTTTTACATGAGCCCTTGCCTTTGGGTGGCACTTTTGATATAGAGGCTTTGAAGAACTTTGAAATCGATGAAGAAAATAAGATATCGGTTTTTTCTAATTATAGCTATAGTCAAGAGCATACGTATAGAGAAGAAAATTTTTTTAATTTCCTTTATGATATTCACTCTAAGCCAGTTTCTTTAATTGCTGAGGGTATCCTGCGTATTGCAGAATCAGAATATACACAATCGGCTATACTAAATGTAGATTATATGTTTTCGGATGTTTTGCACTTGAAATATACAAAACTATTTACCCATGTAGGTGAAAAATCAACGAGAGAAAATGAGGGTGTGTTTGGTTCAAATTTTGAGTATCAATATTATACTTTTTTAGACTGGAGTGAGCGTACTCTAACTACAGATCAACTCTCTGGAGATTTAGATTATGAACTTTTTAATATCAAAAATACACTAAACTTTGGTGTAGAACATGCCTCTGCAAGGTTCAATCAACCCAATAATATTCTTATGCAGGATGTACGTGTGGGTGCAACTCCTGCTGAATATGAAAGAAGATATTTTGCAGGGGGACAAAACTTTTTATCTCAAAAAATATTGAGTGAAGACAATGTTTTTGCACTTAATGTAGACAACAAGATAGAATATGAACTTTTTTCCGATGAAGATTATGTGCAAGTAGGCTTGTCTTACTCTAACAAAGATAGAATATCACAAAATCAAAGATTTTTTTTAGATAGAAAGGGAGGCTCTAGTATACCTGATTATACAGATCTCCCTGGAGGTAATCCAGAGCATCTTTTAGACATTTTTGTGAGAAATGAAACAAATTATGATAATTTACCATTTGTTATTGCGAGTCTTTTTGACTCCTCAGATTTTTTTGATGCAGAAATACTTGAAACAGATGCCTTTATAAATACTTTTGTAAAACCTTACGATAACCTAGAGGTTATGACTGGGGTCAGATACGTTAATCTTGCGCAAAATTTATTTGAATACATAGAAGACAGACAAGATGACAGAAGAATCACAATAAGAGAAAACAATATATTCGTAAATGATTTTTTCCCAAGTACAAGCGTTAAATACAAACATGATGATGATAATATTTTTGATTTTGCTTTTTCCAAAACATTCATCACTCCAGATTTAAGAGAGTTTTCTGAGGCTTTATTTTTTCACCCTTATGAAGTAGCAGTTATTCGTGGAAATCCCGATTTAAACAATACGCTTATTTATAGTGTTGATTTTAAATATAGTCATTTTTTCACTCAAAGTGAGTATGTCAAGGCAGGCGTTTTTTATAAATATATGGATAAACCTATTGAAGATACTGAACTTGTTTCTTCTTCATTACCCATCTTTTCTTACATGAACTCAGACTTTGCAACATTGTACGGCATTGAACTAGATGCAAGAAAGAACTTAGACTTTTTAGGCTCCAGTGTCGATGCTACGATAAAGCCATATCTAGGAAATATTTCTAATTATTATGTCTCTAGTAACTTTTCTTTCACAGAGTCTGAGGTTAGCTTACAAGAGGCACAAATACCACTGCTTACCACCAATCATAGGCAACTTCAAGGACTCTCTCGGACAGTTTTTAATGCTACTTTAGGGTACGATATAGAAGGCAGATCTGTGACCTTGTCATATAACCACATGGGAGAAAGAATCCGTAGAGTGGGTCTTGTTAACGTGCAAGGCGTACGATTTGGTGATACTATTGAAATACCTCCCAAGCTTTTAGATTTTGTATGGATTGAAAAGTTTGACAATGGCTTTATAGGAAAGGTAAAAATAGGCAATATTTTAGATTATCAAACAGTATGGATAAGAGATAAAAAAGAACTTAGAAATTTTAGGACACGTCAGACAATTGACTTTAAGGTTTCTTATAAGTTTTAGAAACTAAGGTATTTAAAATTTAAAGAGACCTCTAATAATAGATTAGCTTTTTATATAAATAAGTAATAATTAAGCCTAATTTTATTACAATTTTAATAATAATCGATATCATAACTTTAAAAAGGATTCCTTATGAATAAAAAAATACTACTCTTAAGTATAGTTATAGCAACATTAGCATTTACTGGATGTGGAGATGGCAACAATCACAAACCAAAACCAAAACCAACACCAACAGCAGCACCAGAAGAGATTATTTCAGGTAATATCTCTTCCAATAAAACACTCACCTCAGACAAAACATGGATACTTGATGGTCTAGTACAGGTAAATTCTGGGGTTACATTAATTATCGAAGCAGGAACAACTGTTGCTGGTAAAGAAGGTTCAAAAGCATGGCTTTTAGTCTTAGCAGGGGCTGTACTTATAGCAGATGGTACACCAGAAAATAAAATTATTTTTACTTCTGAACAAGCTACACATGGCGAAGTTGAAGCTTCTGGTCAATGGGGTGGTGTGAGTATAGTAGGAAACAGCACAAATCCTTTGTTGGCTGATGGATATAAAGTACACACAGAAACTGGACCAGTTTTTGCAGGTACAGGTGATGAAAGTTCTGGTATTATTGATTATGTTATTATCAATAATGCAGGTATTGTTATAAGACCCAATCAAGAAGTAAACGGACTGAATCTTTTTGGAGTCTCAGCTTCTACTAGAGTATCTAATCTTAGCCTTGAGAGAATAGGTGATGATGGAGTAGGAATACAAGGAGGGTCAGTAAACCTTTCTAATGTTTCTATTAAATATGCTGAAAATGATGGTTTTGATGTAGAAGGAGGATGGAATGGAACAATGGATTATCTTTATGTTTACAAGCCTACTTTTTCTGGCATAGAAGTATCGCAATATCCAGTACCTACAATTAAAAATGCAAGGATTAATATATCAAGTGATGTTTCACGGGGAGGTATATTTTTTAGAGCTCCTGACGGTAGTGAAGCTGGTGGTCATTTTAAAAACATACTAATTCAAGATAATGCACCAAAAGGTGGTGCTATGGTAGTACAAGGTACTTTTGATGTAGCAAATACTAGCTTTAAAAATGTGGTAATTATAGGTAATAATCCAAGAATTATTCCTGCAGACCCTACAAATGCTATTGATGTGGCCAATGCAGATTTAGTGCGAATAATGTTTCGTAATCAGTCACCAGTGGCAACAAAAAAAGAAACTATCTCAAGTGATATCACTTCTGATTAGAGCACTCACCGCAGACAAAATATGGATACTTGATGGTCTAGTACAGGTAAATCTGGGCTTACATTAATTATCGAAGCAGGGGCTGTACTTATAGTAGATGGTACACCAGAAAATAAAATTATTTTTACTTCTGAACAAGCTACACCTTGTTAATATTAGTGCAGGCTTATGATACCTAGGGGTGATATGTAGCACTCTCTTATAACCATATGGGAGAAAGGATTCGTAGGATAGGTATCATCAATCCAGAAGATGTGCATTTTGGAGATACTATTGAAAGCCCTCCAGAGGTTTTAGATTTTGTATGGATAGAAGAATTCTCAAATGGCTTGACTGGAAAAATGAGAATTGGAAATATTTTAGATGCAGAGACTGTATGGGTAAGAGATAAAAAAGAAATTAGAAACTTTAAGACAGGTCAAACTTTTTATTTTAAAGTTTCTTATAGGTTTTAAAAACCTTTATTTTTGTAACCAAAATGTTTCCAAGTTATTTTATACTTCGCATAAACTAAAACCCTCAAAGGTATAAAATGACAGTAAAAAAACTTGCAACAGTAGCAGTCATAGCTTCTGTATCATTTGCAGCAGTTATTGCTGATGAGATTAAAGGAAGAGGAGCATCTTTTCCTGGACCTGTATATAAGGTGTGGACAGCAAAGTATTACGCCAGAACCGAACATCAAGTAAATTATACCCCAACAGGTTCAGGTGACGGGATTAAATCTATAGGCAAAAGAATGGTTGACTTTGCAGGAACAGACAAACCACTTAATGAAAAATTACTTAAAAAGAAAAAGCTTTTCATGTTTCCTACTTTGGTAGGTGCAGTGGTTTTAACCTATAATATTGATGGTATTAAAGATGGAGAGTTGAAACTCTCACGTGCTGCAATTGCTGGTATTTTTTCTGGAAGTATTACACACTGGGATGATGTATTAATTACAACACCAAATACTGGGTTAAAACTTCCGCATAAGCCTATTACTGTAGTAGTAAGAGCAGACAAGTCAGGAACTACCTTTAACTTTACGTATTTTTTGAACAAACTGGATGCAAATATTAAAGTGAGCAAAAAGCCAAGATGGCAAGCAGCAAAAGTCATTGCGGGTAAATCAAATTCAGGCGTTTCAGCAAATATACAACAGATTAAAAACTCTATTGGCTACATAGAGTATTCGTTTAAGGACAAACTGGGACTTACGGCTGCCAAGATAGAAAACAAAGAGGGAAAGTATATTAACCCAACACTTCAGTCTTTCCAAGATGCCACAAAATATGCAACATGGACAGCGGATAATGATTTTTATGCACTTATTGCTGACCCCGAAGGTGCTACTTCTTACCCTATAATAGCAGCTACATTTATCTTGCTGCCCATTGAAAAAATGGAAAAAAATAAGCAGGTTACAGCTTTTATAGACTGGGCATATATCTACGGAGATAAACTTGCAAAGGACCTTGGTTATGTTCCACTTCTAGACTCAACCAAAGATGAAATAAGAAAATACTGGGAAAGTAAAAGAATTAAATAATGGGTGGTCAACTCTTTAAGAATTTTTCTTTTCTCTCTGCAACAGTCTCATTTTTCATTCTTATAGGTATCTTTTCTGTCCTTTTCTCTTATGCACAAGAGTCATTACATGAATTTGGTTTTGATTTTTTATTTAATGAAACTTGGGAAGCAGATGAAGATGATGAGGGTGGTATTTTTGGAGGTTTTGTGCCTATAGTAGGTACCTTACTTAGTACGCTTATAGCCATGGTGATTGCCACACCTTTGGCTATGGGAATTGCTATCTTTTTAACAGAAATTGCTACAGAAAAACTGGTACAGCCTGTTTCTATTGCCATTGAGTTACTCGCAGCCATTCCTAGCATTATTTACGGTATGTGGGGCTTGTTTTATTTTGCCCCTATTGTGCAGAGTGTGGTTGGCGGCAATGGTGTAGGACTTTTGACAGCAGGGATTGTTTTGGCCATCATGATTATACCTTTTATGGCAGCTATTACAAGAGATGCTATGAACACAGCACCAGCAGTACTCAAAGAGTCTGCTTATGCCATGGGTGCTACTAAGTTTGAAGTTATTAAAGATGTGGTTATGCCTTACTCTAAAGGTGGCATCATTGGGTCAATCATTTTGGCTTTAGGCAGAGCTTTAGGTGAGACAATGGCTGTGGCATTTCTCATAGGTTCAATTATGAGTATCCCAAGTAAGATAACAGACCCCACAACGTCTATACCTGTATTGCTTGCAAATAACTTTGCTGAAGCACAAGGTCTTGAACTGAGTTCTATGTATTACCTAGCACTTATTCTTTTTGTGGTGAGTTTCATCATTATCTCAGTAGCTAAGTTTTATTTTCTTGGAAAAAAAATATCATGAAAAGAATCTGTATGAAAAAGGTGTGTAGATGAACAGACTATTACTCAATAAAATTATTTTAACACTCTCAGCAATCTCAGCGATTATTGGAATAGGATTTCTTTTTTGGATTCTTATTACCTTAAGCTACAAAGGTATCACAAGTTTACACTTCTCTACTTTTACCAAGGACCTTGTAGAAGGAGGTATTAGAAACCTGCTTGTTGGTCAGTTTATAATGGCGATTATGGCATCAGCCATTGCTATACCCCTTGGACTTATGGCAGGTATTTACTTACGTGAGTACAGCAACAACGGCAAGTTAGCTTCAGTCATAAGAAACCTCTCCGATGTCATGATGTCCGCACCCTCTATAGTGATAGGGGTTTTTGTCTTTGCTTTGTTGGTAGACCCTTTTGGAGGCTACAATGGCTGGGCAGGCATTGTAGCTCTTTCTATTATGATGATACCTATCATCATAAGCACCACAGACAACATGCTAGCCCTTGTACCTACAGAGCTTAGGGAAGCAGGTATCGCGCTTGGTGGATCTAAGCATAAGATTATTGTACAAATTGTTATTAAAGCAGCCAAAGTAGGCATCACAACAGGGGTATTACTCTCTTTTGCCCGTATTATTGGTGAGACTGCACCCTTGCTGTTTACTTCAGCAAACAACCAGTTTTTTACTATGGATCTTAGTGAGCAATTCCCCTCTTTGACTGTGAGCATCTACAATCTTGCAACCTATCCAGATGAACAGAGTAGAGAGTTAGCATGGGCAGCATCTTTTGTACTTACCATGATTGTTTTATGTATTAATCTTATGGGTCGATATATGACCAGACACAAAAAGTAAGGAAAGACTATGTCAAAAAAGAACACTATAATGGATATAAAAGATTTTTATTTTACCTATGCTGGTGTGGAGGAACCTTCACTTAAAAAGATAAATCTTCCTATAGAGAGAAATAAAATTACAGCAATGATTGGACCTAGTGGTTGTGGTAAATCAACACTGCTACGTGCGATGAACCGAATCCATGATCTCTACCCTGGAAATAGCTATAAAGGTGAGATTAATCTTTATGGACAAAATGGTAAAAAAGAAAATATCTTAGATTTAAAAAAAGAAAATGATTTTATACTTTTACGCCAAAGGGTTGGAATGATTTTTCAAAAACCCACCCCTTTCCCTATGAGTATTTATGACAATGTTGCCTATGGTTTAAAGCTAGTAGGTATTAAAAATGATCTAGTTGGACGTGTGGAAAAAGCATTGAAAGATGCTGCCATATGGAAAGAGACAAAAGATAGGCTTAAAAAGAGTGCTTTAGGACTATCTGGTGGACAACAGCAGAGACTTTGCATAGCAAGAGCTGTAGCCCTCAAACCAGAAGTCTTACTTTTTGATGAACCAACTTCTGCACTTGACCCCATTTCAACAGGGGCCATAGAAGAGTTAATCTCTGAACTTAAAAAAGATATTTCTGTGGTCATTGTTACGCACAATATGCAGCAAGCAAGCCGCTTGAGTGACTATACTGCATTTATGTATTTGGGTGATATGATAGAGTATGATACAACAGAGAAGATATTTATGAACCCCTCACAAAAATTGACAGAAGATTATATAACCGGAAGGTTTGGATAAAGGAATAAAATGTTAAGCAAAAATGAAGAAAAACTTGTAGAAGTGAGAGCCAAAACAATAGAGATACTGAAAAACCTTGCTATTTCTCAAAAACTAGCTTTGCAAGCACTTGAAAATTGTGATACAAAAAGTTTTGAACAGGTAAAAGTACCACTTAAATCAATTAATGCTAGTGTAGAAGAGATAGATAATCTTATCTTAACCATATTTGCATTGTATAGGCCTGAAGCACGAGATTTAAGAGAGATGGTTGCATTTTTAAAGATTACCTCCTCTTTGCAGCGTATTGCCAGCAATGAAAAAAATTATATTAAAAATATGGGTATTTGTAATCCGGATAGCAGTGAAGATATAAAACGTATTATCAAGGAATCTCTTTCTATTAACCGATGCACTATTAATGCACTTGACTATACCATAGAACTCATCAATGAAACAGAAGATAAAGACACAATAAAAGATCTCGCTGCAAAGATTGCTGTAGAATATTCTAAGACTGATGATATCTACACAATGATAGAAAAAGATGTTTTGCAAATGATGCATCAAAATCATGAACTAAATGAAGAATATATCAATTTATTGAAATACATTAGAAAGAATTTAAAGATTGTTGATCGCCTAGAAGACATCGTTTCACGATTGATGTTTTCTCGTATTGGAGGAAAGCTCTAAAAGTTTTCTAAAGAATTACTCTATGTATCTGTGTTATAATCCACAGATGTATAAAAAAAATGTAAGCCCTGCTATTGAAATCGTAGTTATAGAAGATGAAGAAGATATCTTGGAGCTCGTAGAATATCATTTAAGAAAAGAGGGCTACAGTGCTACAGGGTTTTTATCCACAGAAAATGTAGAACAGTTTCTGGAAGAAGAAACACCTTCTTTACTCATCGTTGATCGTAATTTGCCAGGGATGGAAGGCAGTGAATTTATTGCTTATTTAAGGGAAATAGGTTACGATATTCCTGTTATATTTCTCACTGCAAAAGACCAAGAGTCTGAACTAGAAGAGGGGTATGAAAGGGGAGGAGATGACTATATATTTAAACCTTTTAGCCTAAAAATATTGATTCTTAGGGTTAAAGCATTGCTTAAACGTTCTGGTGTTTTAGTAAAACAAGAACGCATAAAATATAAAGTGTTGACAATGGACATTGCCAAACAAAACCTTTATATAGAAGGGGAACTATTGATGCTTACTAACTTAGAATTTAACCTTCTTTACGTATTCATGCGGCACATTAACCAAGCACTTACAAGAGATTTTCTTCGTGATGAGGTTTGGGTATCTCACGGTGACGGGGTGAACGATAATGCCATCAACGTTGCGATTAACCGACTCAAAAATAAAATAGACCCTAAAAATGAACAAAATTATTTTCATCCAGTATGGGGTGTAGGGTATAAATTTTCATAAAATATGTCATGCCATCGTCATGTCACACACATACATTTAATAGTTATTGTTGCCTTACCATTGACCAGATACTATGGAATGTGCAATAATCCAGTTTTTTATGTAAGATACAGTTCTCATCGTAATAGAGTATCTCTCTAATACCCTCTATTTTTTCCTTATTTATTAAAAAGTCTACATAAGACCTCTAATTATATAACTGAGGTACCCCAATTTCTTGATGTATTTTATTGACTATATGTTCAGGGATATTTAAGCCCTTTGCTAATTTTTTCATATATATGATTTCATTTTCATGATCAATGTCGATAGTCAATAATGACATCAAATAAACTTGTTGTTCCATTCCTCTAGGGACACTATGTATTACGCCTTCTACATCCAATGGGGCAGACATTTCATTTTGTACGAATGCTAACTCTTCTGGGGTGATATCACCAATGTGTTCGGTAATTTTTCTTTGTTCTTCTGTATCTATTTGTCCATCTGCTTTAGCTGCATTTATCATCGCTTTTAAAATAATTTCTGCCTTCTTTTCTTGCTGTACACTTGCTTCCACTGTGCTGCCAGAAAGTGTTGCACTTAGAAGACTGCCAAGGTCATTACTTTTTTTATCACCTAAAGAATTCATCATATCTGATAATTTATTATTTTGCTGTGTTTGATTAGAAGTATTTTGCTCAGAGTTACTTTGATTGCCACCTAAAAGACCTCCGAGCTTGTCACTAATTCCACTCAGTCCTCCAACACTACTCATAGCTTTACCAGCAGTCTTAGCAAGTAAAACACCTATAGCTACTTTTCCTAATGTACTCATCATACCCATGTTTAATCCTTATATTTTATGTGTTAAAAGTATATCTGTAATTAGTTAATCGATATATGGCATTATTTCTAAAGGGTATCTCTAATAAATTTAACCACTATGCGCTGAAGGTGCATAGGTTGAGTGTAACGGATTGAAAGTCCTTGCTCACGCACCTTCCAATCTCTTTGTTTATTCCAATATCATATTTCCCAAATCTTTATTAGATGGTTTTCTATGGTGTTCTAAATATTCCTCTACTATTTCTTGGCTTACATTTCCTGTGCTCCATGCACCATAGCCTATCGCCCAAAAATGCTTACCCCTTTTTTGTACTTCACCTTTTATTACCCATACGATATGTATTTGTATCTGACTTATTTTGTATCTGACTTATTGTGTGATTTCCATTTCTCATCTCTTATTCTAACTTTTAACACGTTTGCAGAAGCTAAAGCCTTGCACTGAAAGTGCATAGTTTTAACTAGCGTGTTTAGGACAATAAAAATTATTTTCTAGACTTTTTTATCAGCTCATAAGCTTGATTTAACGCTTGTGTTTTTTGCGTAGCTTCCTCCATATAATCTTTGCTTTTACCTTGTGACATAATAATGTCTGGATGATATTTTCTTACAAGCTTTCTATATACATTTTTAATCGTATTCATATCATCGTTGGCACTCACACCTAAAAGTGTATACGCA